>JBEDFW010000094.1:0-28167 GCA_041174985.1 Actinomycetota bacterium
GCGACCCGAGTGGTGACCTGGCGGATGCCAGTGTCGGGTGAGGATCCACGTGGCATCTGGGCCAAGCGGTACTACCTGCCCGGAACGAAATGGTCGTACGAATGAGCAGGCGGTAGCCTGATCAGCCATTGCCCGGGTAGCTCAGTCGGCAGAGCAACGCACTCGTAATGCGTAGGTCAGGGGTTCGATTCCCCTCTCGGGCTCCAACCAACGTTGCTCAGAGTTCGAGCTGACTTGATCAGATCTTCACACCGAGCGTTGTCAAACCTGGCTAACTTCATCGTCATGCGTCATCTCGCCAGCCCCTTCGTGCTCGTGACATCGCTCGCACTCGTAGCTGCATGCGGAGGTGCCGACGAAGTTGCCGTGTCGCCCTCGACATCTTCCGAACGAACGGTGTCGACCCCGGACTCGTCGACCACGACCAACGTGGTATCGGCCACGACAGCGACTCTCGTTCCGAGCACCATCCTGGTCGATGAACAGACCGACTCGGACATGTGCAACAGCGAATGTCGGCAAACGTTCCTCGATGAGGGTTACACAGAGGCTGACCTCTCGATGATCGACGTCCTCGATCGCTTCAACGAGGTGGTCATCCCAATCTTCATCGACGACGTCTTGAGTACCGACGAGCGGGTTGGGAGTATCGAGGCATACGGCACTCTCTTTTTCGAGGACGACCCGCTCAGTGCCTACGTGTACATCAACGCCTACCTGAACGAGGGTGGTCAACAGGAGGTCGTCGAATTCACGTGGAGCCAGCTCCTCGCCGTCGCGCCCTTCTGGATCGATCCCGCCTACTTCGGTGACAGCGAGGCGTTGCTCCGACCGGAGATCTCTATCGAGGTGATTTCTTTGAGCGGTGGTCTTTATCTGAGGATCGACGCCACGGACGTCGAGCAAATCGCCCGCGGCAACCTTTCCTACGAGGAGTGGTTCGACACGTTCGTCGAGAACTACTGAGCCTCCACGACGGAAGCCACCACGCTCGCCAACACCGGGGCAAGCCACTCGACGATCGTCGCCGACAGGTGGCTCTGATCGCGGTACACCAACAAGTTGCCCACGACCGGTGGGCAGTAGCCATCCACGCACAGCCATCGTCGGGGCTCCACGAAACCGACCCGTCGATCCTCGACGACACGTCGGATCGTCTCCTCCACTTCTGCCAACTCCGGTGCTGCGTCACCCGGCGCGCAACGATCGAGCCGACTTCGATTCTCGGCGATACAGCCGGGAATCTCGCGTTCGAAATACGGGGTGTCGGCGATCACGACCGGTTCGATGCCATCGGCTCGCAACGTGTCGAGAAGACCGGGCAGTAGTTCCTCGTAGGCCGACGGAGCGATCGCTTTGCGGTCCGACGCCGCTCGAAGTCGGTAGTACTGCGACAGGAATACGACACTCACGTTCTGCTCTCGCAAGTACTGGTTCACGCTCTCGCGCCACGGTCGGCAATAGGTCAGGTCGATGTTGTCGGTCGCGTTGTACGTGATCACGTCGATGAACGGACAGCCACCTTGGGTCAACGACAACAACCGCCATCCGTTCTCGCGCGCGATCACGTCGAGGGCCGGGAACCACTGAGCGGCGTGTGAGTCACCGAACAATGCGATGGTGACCGTGCCGCTCGGATCACCGAAGATGCAATCGGTCTTCACTTCGGTGTCGTAATACACGTGACAGTCGTTGTCGTACACGAGTCCGGTGTCGTAGCGCGCCGACTGGAGAGATGGTGTGAGATTGTCGGGAACCACCGACACCGAACGCGCCTCCACGACGGCTGGAAGCGGAGGCGCGCCGGCCATCCGCACGATCGACGGTGGAAGTGTCGATGTAGTCGTCGCAGGTTCGGCAGTCGAGATGACGGGACTCGTCGTAGGAGACGATGTTGGTGCCGACGTCGATGCTGGCGCGGTTTCGATCGAGGGAGCAGCGGCCATCACGCCCGTCGACAGATCTGGCTCGTAACGATGCAAGCCCCACGCAGAGCCCAACGACACCACGATGAGTACTGCACCCATCACCAGGCTGGCGTTGGCGTCACCGATCAATCGTGGAGCCCGTCGGATCGGATTCTCCACCAGGACGTGTCCGAGTTCGCTCGCTCCCAGCGTCACGAGACCGACCGCGACGATTCCGTGCCACGGGAGATCAGCTCCCGCCGCCGACTCGGCGACGATGAGGATCGGCCAATGCCACAGGTACAGCGAGTACGAACGGGCTCCGATCCACTGCAGAACTGGGTGACCGAGTGCTCGAGCAACACCCGATCTGTCACCAGCGGCGAGTACGGCGACCGTGCCGAGAACGGGCAACGCAGCAGCGACTCCCGGAAACACGTCGACTCGCCCGTACGTCACTACTGCGACGGCGATCGCCGCGATTCCGGTCCACCCGATCACCGAACGCCACTCGTCACGGACTCGTATCGCAACGACGGCGAGAAGTGCACCAGCCGCCAACTCCCAGGCTCGGGTGTGCAGCCCGAAATACGACCACGACGGCGAGCGAGACGTGAGAGCGGCCGACGCCAAGAACGATCCGGCTATCACCACCGACAGCACGAGAGCCAATCGTCGTCGCACGAACGACACACCCACCGTCGCCACCATCACGAGCAGCGGCCACACCGCATAGAACTGCTCCTCGACCGACAAAGACCAGTAGTGCTGCACCGCCGAAGGAGGCAACGACGACGTCAGGTAATCGGTTCCCTGATCGGCGAAAACGAGATTGGCGCCGAAGAGAGCTGCCGCCACGATGTCGTCCACCAGCTGATCGTGGCGGGTGGCGTCCAGCCACACAACCGAGGCCAGCGCCGTGACCACGAGGACGACTGCCGAGATCGGAAGGAGTCGGCGAACTCGGCGGGCATAGAAATCGCGAAAGGAGATGCGTCCCGTCGATTGACGTTCGGCGACCAGGATCGACGTGATCAGGAATCCCGAGACCACGAAGAAGACGTCGACCCCGACGTAGCCACCGTCGAATCCAGGAACACCGAAGTGATACAGAACGACGGCGATCACGGCCACCGCACGCAAACCCTCGATGTCACGACGATGACGCATCGACGCCAATGTAATGATCGACAGGTCACGTCTCAGGAGACCGTCGGGTGCGCCCCCCGCTTCAGCCGATCGCGGTAAAGTTTCGGTCGGTCAAAAACTCTCTCAAGGTTTCATCATGCGCCGTTCTCCCCTCTGTGTGTTGCTCGCTCTGGCATCGATCGTCGCCGCGTGCGGTGGTGACGACTCGGCCGGAACACCCGTTGCGTCCTCCACCACTGTCGCGACGTCCCCGGACGACTCCGATGCCCCCACCACCACCGTCGCTGCAGAAGTCGCCAATCCGGCATCGGCGTATTGCGCTCAACAAGGAGGAACCGTCGAGATCGTGGAAGAGGAAGGTGGCCAGGTCGGCTACTGCAATCTTCCCGATGGGACTCGTGTCGAGGAGTGGGAGTTCTACGAAGCCAGCCAACCGCCGGCTGAGGTGACCGCCGCGACCGGCTCGTCATTGAGTTCCGAGGGCCAGGTGGGCTGGTACCCGTCGATCGCCATCGGAAGCGACGGCAATCCGGTGATCAGCCATCACGATCGCGACAAGGGCGACCTGCTCATCACACACTGCGACGACCAGACCTGCTCGTCCTCGACCACCACCACTCTCGACAGCGACGGCGAAGTCGGCCTGTACACGTCCCTCGCCATCGATGACGACGGGCGGCCGGTCATCGCCCACCAGGACCGCCTCAACGGAGATCTTCGCATCACACGTTGTGCCGACGCCTCGTGTACGTCGGCGTCCACGGTCGTGGCGTCATCAGAGGGCGACGTCGGTTGGGATCCTTCCATCATGATCGGCGCGGATCGCTTCCCGGTCATCAGCCACCACGACAACTCAACCGGTTTCCTCTTGGTCACGCACTGCAAGAACGCCGATTGTTCCGATGCGAGCACCAGTGTCGCCGACGATTCCGGTGAAGTCGGTTGGTACACGTCGATGACATGGGACAGCAATGGTTTTCCGGTGATCAGCCATCGCGACGAGACCAACGACGACCTTCGAGTCACTCGCTGCGGTGACGTGGCCTGCACCACCGCAACCAGCGTCACGGTCGACAGCGAAGGCGACGTCGGCCTCGAGACGTCGATCGCCCGAGGATCCGATTTGCTTCCGGTCATCGCCCACTTCGACTTCTCGAAAGCGACGTTGCGAGTGACCAAGTGCCTCACCGAGGACTGCAGCGAGTCGACCACGACCGCGATCGACACCGGACGTCAATCAGGAAAGTCGCCGTCCGTGGTCATCGGTACGAACGGAATGCCGCTCATCGCCCATCTCGACCTCACCAACAGTCTCGTCTGGGTCACCACCTGCGACGACGACGCGTGCAGTTCGTCGACCACCACCTACGTGGACGACGTCGCATCGAACGACGTGGCCATCACCTTCGGCCGAGATCGTCACCCGATCGTCGCCTCGCATGCGAGTGGTGAAGACGGCCTGCGACTCGTGCGCTGCAACAACTTCACGTGCACTGAAGAGTGACCCTCAGATCTCGAGGACGTCGGGCAACCACGCCTCGAGATGCTCGTTCATGAAGGTCGCACTATGGGCCAGCAGGTGACCGTCGCTCTCGCACACCACCACGTCACCTCGACCCGCCATGGCGGCCACCACATGACTCGATTCGATCGGCAGGATCTCGTCGCTGTCACCGTGGAAGAGGAGCAACGGTTTGCCACGTAATCCGGGGGCGACTTCACAACCGGCCGACTGCGTGGCGAACGTGACCACACCCGCGACCTCGTCCATCACCACACCGACCCGAACGGCGACGGCGCCACCGAACGAATGCCCCATCACCACGACTCGTCGTGCGCCCGCGTCGGCGACCAACTGAACCGCGGCAGCCACATCGAGACAGCACGAGTCGAGATCGTTCGGCCGTCGGTACGACACGCGAACGACGGGAACTCCCCGCGCTGACCATGACTCTCCGAGATGGTGATACAGCCCGTCGGCGGGCCCGAGCAGACCACCCATCGCGCCTCCGCACGCCACGATCGCGGACGGTCGTACCACCTGACCTGCGGGTACCTGGTGCCACAACAGCGAGACGAGTCCACGCATCGTGAACAGCTCGACATGGCGAAGGGTGGGCGTGACCATCACACTCTGCGTCGCCAGCACGTTCAGGGCGTGAAGAGGTGGCTCCATCGCTTGTACCCTACAAAAGCCATGGCGACCCCCCGCCCGACGCCGATCGACTTCGACGACCCCTATCAGCGCGAGGTCGCGCTCCGTGTCGGTCGCGCATGGCGCGATATCCGCCGGGGTGCATCGATGAGTGTTCTCGTCGGCTACTTCTTCGGCACCGGTGACGATGCGCTCGAGAGCGGACAGATGGACACTCTCGATGTTCTCGTTCAACAGGACGGGTGGCGCATGGGTGACCTTGCCGATGCGCTTCGCGTCGATCCGTCCACGGCCACGCGGGCCGTGCAGCGGCTCGAACGAGTCGGGTACGCGAGCCGATGCACGAGTCCGAGCGACAAACGAGTCGTGATGGTGTCGGTCACCGACGCTGGGCGAGCTCGCCATGCCGATGCTCAGGCCCGGCGCTTCGATGCCTTGCGCGCCATCATGGAAGAGTTCGACGCCAAGGAGCGGCAGCACCTGGCCGCCTTCCTCGAACGCTTCGTGCACGCTCTCGACGATTTCGTCGTCCGCGTCGATCGGAACATCGACCAACCCAAGGTCTGACCGGTCGTCGTCATGGCCGATCGCCGGTCGTTCGCCGACGACGCCATGCCCTTCGCCCCACAATTGTTCGGCACGGCGCTACGCATGACTCGGAATCGGGCCGACGCCGAGGATCTCGTGCAAGAAACGATGCTCAAAGCCTTTCGTTCCTACGAATCGTTCGAAGCGGGAACAAATCTGCGGGCCTGGCTGTTTCGCATCATGACGAACACCTACATCAATCGCTACAACGCCCAGAAGACCCGTCCGCACGAATCCGACCTCGGAGACCTCGATGAGTTCTACCTCTACAAACGAGCCGGCCACCTATCCGACCACCTCGAGGGTCGCAGCGCCGAAGAAGAGGTCATCGATCTCTTCACCGACGACGAAGTCAAACGGGCTCTCGAAGAACTCCCCGAGGCATTTCTCCTCCCGGTTCTGCTCGCCGACGTTCAGGACTTCTCGTATCACGAGATCGCCGAGATGCTCGACATCCCGATCGGTACGGTCATGAGTCGTTTGCATCGGGGGAGAAAGGCGTTGCAGAAGGCGCTCGTCACCTTCGCCGAAGAAGGAGGATTGATCGATGGCTGATTGCCGAGACACCATCCGTGAGCTCTACTCCTATCTCGACGACGCTCTCGACGAGTCGTTGCGTGCCCAGATCACCACTCATCTCGGGGATTGTCCCGATTGCCAGGATCGGGTTCAGTTCGAGTACACGCTCAAGGCCCGAATTCGTACCAAAGCGGTGGACGAACCGTTGCCGGAGTCACTTCGTCGCCGCCTGCTCGACTGCTTCGACATGGACATCGACCGCTGAAGGTCGCTACCATTGACTCCATGATCGCTGCATACGTCTGGCATTGGTGGATCGGGGTCGTGCTCTCCGTCGTGGGTGTCGCCACCGTGGTTGCCATGGGTGCTGGTTACGTGAAGCAGGTGTCGGCCACTCGCTTCCCGGGCAAGCGTCAGCAGCGCGGACACTCCGAGGGCTGATCTCTCGTCGCCGGGGGCGCCCATGACGTGGATGCGCTCCGATCACATCACCGAGATCCTCGCTCGTTGTCATTTTCCCTCCCCAGGTTCGACCGTCACCTGTGCCGTGTCGGGAGGAGCCGACTCTCTCGCTCTCTTGGCTCTCGCTGTCGCCCACGGTTTGCACGTCACGGCGATTCACGTCGATCACGGTTTGCGCGTCGACTCTCACCGCGAGGCCGCGTTGGTCGAAAAGTGCGCACGAGACGTGGGGGCGTCGTTTGAGGCGCGATCCATTTCGGTGGAACCAGGTCCGAATCTCGAAGCGCGAGCCCGACTCGCTCGATACTCCGCCCTGCCCGGCGACGTCTTGACCGGGCACACCGCCGATGACCGCGCCGAAACGGTCGTACTCAATCTGCTGCGTGGAGCCGGCCTGAGCGGACTCGCCGGCATGGGTGTCACCGGTGGACCGTCCGGACGCGTGAGCCATCCACTTCTTCACGTACGTCGGCACGACACCGAGAAGGTCTGTGCCGAACTCGGTTGGACTCCCTTCGAGGATCCCTCCAACCGAGACACCTCATTACTGCGCAATCGAATCCGCCACGAGATTCTCCCGCTTCTGGTGAACGCTGCGGGCCGCGACCTGATCGACGTCATCAATCGTCAAGCCGACCTTCTCGCCGACGACGACGCACTACTCGACCGATTGGCCGCCGAGCTCGACCCGACCGATGCCCGGGCTCTCGCCGTCGCGCCCGCCCCGCTGGCCCGCCGCGCCATTCGCCGATGGCTCACCGACGAGCACCCACCGGACGCAGCATCGGTCGAACGAGTGCTGGCTGTGGCCCGCGGTGAGGCCGTCGCGTGCGAAATTCCGGGTGGGAATCGAATTCAGCGAAGGAATCAGCGCCTTTTCAAAAACGGCCCCGCCGATCAGGACTAGATTTCCCCACCGTGCCGCCGAAATTACGAGGAAAGTGGGCCCTGGGAATCACTCCTCGGCACTTCACCTGGATCCTGAAGGATCGGCTCGCCGTCTGCGAGCGACCGGGTGGCTACGGCGACAACCACCGCCGGGTTCGGCGACAAGAAGAGATCATCTGGATCCGCGAAAACGGCTTCGGATGCCTGGTGTCGATCATCTCGGCCCCGCACAACCTGCACAATTACGACGAACTCGGTGTCACCTACCTGCACCATCCCTATGCGGCCGACAACATCGACGAGTGGGCGCGCAATCTTTTCGTCGAACTCAAGGGTCTGATGGCCAAGAAAACCAAGGTGATCGTGCACGGCGACGAAGTCGGCGATCGCATCATGGGAGCCATGGGTGCCTTCATTCGCTGGGCCGGATTGGTGGAAGAACCCACCGAGGCGATCCTCGTCGCCGAGAAACTCGCTGGTCATCAATTGGATGCTCCGGCGCGCGCGCTGATCCTGAGAGCCCACGAACTTCGCTGATCACCTGACTAGGGTGATCACGTGACGTCCGTTCACGGCCGACGCATCCTGGTCACCGGGATGGGAAGTCAGCTCGGGTCGCTCGTCGCCCGTGAACTCGAGCAGCAGCCCTGGGTCGATGCAGTCGCCGGCCTCGACACCGATCCGCCTCGTCGCCGTCTGTCCCGGGCCGAGTTCCACCGCATCGATCCGGGCGATCTCCTCGGCACGGCCACCCTCGTTCGCGATTTCGATCCGCACACCATCGTTCACCTCGGAGTCTGGGAGCCCGACGCGCGCGCCAATCCGCGCCACGCCGAAGTTCTCACTCAGCAATCGGCCGAGTCGGTGTTCACCGCGGCCAAGCGCACGTCATCGCTGCAGCACGTCGTTCTTCGATCGGGCATCGAGGTGTACGGGCGCGGCGGCGACCGACCCGACGTTCCCGACGAATCCACGCCCATGCGCCCGACCTCGCAGTACGGACGCATGCTCATGTATCTCGAGCACGCCGCCGATCGGGCGTTCAACGGTACGTCGGTTCGCGTCACGTCCTTGCGTCTCGCCCCGGTCGTCGGTCCGCACGTCCCGAGTCCGCTCGGACGACTGTTGCGTCTGCCCGCCGTGCCATTCAACGCGATGCGGGCGCCACTCTTCAGCCTGCTGCACGAGAGCGACGCCGCCCAAGCATTCGTTCTCGCCACTCGCTACACACCCGGAACCCCGATCAACGTCGTCGCCGACGGCGCAGTGAGTGGATTCTCCACGGTGCGTCGCGGCAAACGCCTTCCGCTTCCCCTGATGGGTCCGGAGTGGATGATCACGCGTCGCATCGCCCACCTCTTCGGTGCACCCGTTCCCGACCACGTGATGGAAGTACTTCATCGCGGACGGCGTGCCACGAGCGACCTCGTGGAAGAACAGTTGCGCTGGACACCCGAGATGACCACCGAAGAAGTCGTGTCGTCGCTCTATTCGTGGGAAGGCGTGGTTCGCTTCGCGCCCAAACAGGAATGGGACGTGGCGTCGTGACCTACGCGATCGCATCCGACGGCATTCGTCTGCACTACGACGTGCTCGGTCGTGCGTCGGCGCCACCCGTGTTGATGATCCAGGGACTCGGAGCCGACAAGCACCTCTGGGATCTTCAGAGGTTCGTTCTCGCCGGGCGCTACCGCGTGATCGCTCATGACAATCGCGGCGCCGGCAAGAGTGACAAACCCTTCGGGGCGTATTCGCTCGAGCAGATGGCCGACGATGCCATCGCGGTTCTCGACCACGCCGGCATCGACACCGCTCACGTGGTGGGAGCTTCGATGGGTGGAGCGATCACGCAGATCATCGGCGTGAAGTATCCCGAACGAGTTCGTTCGCTGACGCTCGTCTGCACAGCGTGTCGAAACCATCCGTGGCGCCGCGATCTGCTCGCGTCGTGGGCCGATGTCGCCGCCGACAAAGGAATGACGGCAATGACAGCCGAAGCCGCGCGTTGGGTCATCGGTCCGCGTTCACTACGACGACTCTGGCCGGCATTCAGTTGGCTCGGTCCGATCGCCACCTCACGCGCCACTCACGGATTCAAGGGTCAGGTGCAAGCCTTGCTGAACGTCGACGAAGACATCGTCGACCTTCTCGGCACCATCTCGGTTCCGACCGCAGTCATCGTGGGCAACCAGGACATCCTCACTCCCCGCGGTGACAGTGAGGAACTCGCCGATCGCATCCCGACCGCCGAACTCGTGGTGCTGTCCGGTGCGGCGCACGGTCTCATGATCGAGCACGCCACCACGTTCAATCGCGTGCTCGGTGATTTCCTGAAACGGGCCGAAAAGGCGTACCGCGCCGCGGCCGACGAAGACGTCGTCATTCGCGTCGCATCATGACGGCGGGTGCGTCGGCACGACGGGTGATCGTCGTCGGAGCCGGTCTGGCCGGTCTGACCGCCGCACGAGAACGTGCGAGTCGAGGCGACGAAGTGATCGTCTTCGACAAGGGTCGCGGCCTCGGCGGACGAATGGCGACTCGCCGGATCGAGTCGTCGATCGGTACGGCAGTGTTCGATCACGGCGCCCAGTTCTTCACCGCACGGAGCGACGCCTTTCGCTCCCTGGTGTCGCAATGGGAATCCGACGACGTCGTGTACGAGTGGTGTCGGGGTTTCGGCGACGGCGATGGCCATCCTCGGTACGCCGTTCGAGGAGGAATGGCGTCTCTCACCAAACACCTCGCTCGTGATCTCGACGTTCGTACATCGACTCTCGTGTTCTCCGTGAGCGAAAGCAACGGATCCTGGATCGTCACGCTCGACGATGCGACGCGCCACGAAGCCGATGCCGTGATCCTCACCTGTCCGATTCCGCAGTCGTATTCACTCGTTGCCAACACGTCGATCGAATTGCCACAAGAACTGCTGATGACCGACTACGAGCGGACCCTCGGAGTTCTGGCGGTTCTCGATCGACCCTCGGCGATTTCGGCACCAGGTGGAGTTCAGAATCCCGACGGTGTGTTCTCGTGGATCGGTGACAACCAACAAAAAGGCGTGTCACCGGTTCCGGCACTCACACTGCACGCCAATCCGTCATGGAGTCTCGAGCACTGGGACGATGCGCACGACGATGCGCACCGCGAATTGCTCGAAGCCGCGCAGCCGTACATCGGAGACGCCGATGTCGTCACGTCTCAGTTCAAGCGCTGGCGTTTCGCCACACCGATGAAGGTGTGGCCCGACGCGTACTGGTCCGACCCCACCGGAACGTTGGTGTTGGCCGGTGATGCATTCGCCGGGCCCAAGGTCGAGGGAGCCGTCACCAGCGGCCTCGCCGCCGCCCACTCCTTGGCGTTCTGGGTCTAAAAGACGTCCATTTTTCGACAACTCCTGGACCCAGAACACCAAGTTCGGTGCGGATACCGAGGGGTTGGTCAGAGGAGAGAGGCGAGAAGAGCTGCGGGAGTGGCACGCAACGCTTCGGTGGCTGCCGAGTTGGGCATCCGATCGCACGCCTGCTCGGCAGCCCGCACGTAGGTGCGGGCGATCTCGTGCGCGGCATCGAGTCCACCGTTGGAGCGCACCATCGACAAGGCTTTGTCCTTCTCCACGGCATCGAGTGGTTTGCCCAGAAGATCGGCTAGTTCTCGGGCCGGCGTGCCGCCCGACGCCAAGGTGTGCAACACCGGGAAGGTGTACACCCCTTCGACCATGTCGTGTCCGGCCGGTTTGCCCAGTTCTTCGTCGGTCGACGAGATGTCGAGCAGATCGTCGACGATCTGGAAGACCATGCCGTACGCCTCGCCGAACTCGGTCAGAGCATCGACCACCGGAGCGGAAAAACCACTCACGAGTCCGCCGATGCGGGCCGCGGTCGCGTAGAGCGACGCTGTCTTGCCACTGATCGACGACAGATAACTCTCGACCGGACGCGCCACGTTGTAGGTGTGACGCAACTCTTCGATCTGACCCTCGCACAGTCGTCCGATGGTGCGCGCCAGAAGTCCGGCGACTTCGGTGCCGAGCGACGCCGCGATTTCCGAAGCACGAGCCAACAAGAAGTCGCCGGCGAGAATCGCCTGCAGGTTTCCCCACTTGGCGTTGACCGTGTCGACCCCACGACGGGTGGGGGATTCGTCCATCACGTCGTCGTGATACAGCGAACCGAGGTGCACAAGCTCACAAGCGATACCGCCGAGAACAGCCTCCTCGGTGGTGGGGCCACCAGCCACTTGGCAGGCCACCACACTGAACATCGGTCGGAGACGTTTTCCGCCCGCGAGGAGCAGGTGCGACGCGATCTCGGTGAGGTACGGATCAGGAGTGCGCACGGAGTCGAGAAGAGCCTGCTCGACGCGCTGCCGATCGGCGGCCGACGACGGCAATTCGAGGATCGGCGCACCACTCACACCGGCAGGCTAGGCGCATTCCCCGGCCCTGGCACGAGTGAGATCCATCACCGTTTCCGAGACGTTCGGCACGCCTGTTTCGAAGGTTCCTCGGAGCCGGACCCGCCACACACCACCTGTAGAGTGACCCACAAGACGGACACCCGTTCGTCGACTCGTGGGCCTCTCGCTGAGACCGGCATCCGCCAGCCCCAGAGCCCGAGGGCCCCTGGCGAAAGGCTGAGCATGTTCGAACGCTTCACTGACCGGGCCCGGCGAGTCGTGGTGCTGGCTCAAGAAGAAGCGCGGCTGTTGAACCACAGCTACATCGGCACCGAACACATCCTCCTCGGACTCATCCACGAAGGTGAAGGTGTCGCCGCCAAGGCGCTCGAAACTCTCGGCATCTCACTCGAAGCCGTGCGGGCCCAAGTCGAAGAGATCATCGGCCAGGGCGGCTCGTCGCCGTCGGGTCACATTCCGTTCACCCCGCGCGCGAAGAAGGTTCTCGAACTGTCGTTGCGCGAGGCCCTGCAGTTGGGCCACAACTACATCGGCACCGAACACATCCTCCTCGGACTCATCCGCGAAGGGGAAGGTGTCGCCGCTCAGGTTCTCGTGAAGCTCGGCGCCGATCTGAGCCGGGTACGTCAGCAGGTCATCCAGTTGCTGTCGGGTTACCAGGGTCCCCAGGGCAAGACCGAGGCACCGGCCAGCGGCCGTGAAGCCACCTCGGAGCGCGCCGGCAAGGAAGAGGGCGACAAGGGCGGCAGCCAGATCCTCGATCAGTTCGGCCGCAACATGACGCAGTTGGCCCGCGAGAAGAAACTCGATCCGGTCATCGGTCGCGCACGCGAGATGGAGCGCGTGATGCAGATCCTCTCGCGACGCACCAAGAACAACCCGGTGCTCATCGGTGAGCCCGGAGTCGGCAAGACCGCGATCGTCGAAGGTCTCGCGCAGAAGATCGTGTCGAACGACGTTCCCGACACGCTGCGCAACAAGCAGCTCTACACACTCGACCTCGGCGCACTCGTGGCCGGCAGCCGCTACCGCGGCGACTTCGAAGAGCGCTTGAAGAAGGTGCTCAAGGAGATCCGCACTCGCGGCGACATCATTCTCTTCATCGACGAGATCCACACGCTCGTTGGTGCCGGCGCCGCCGAAGGTGCCATCGACGCGGCGAGCATCCTGAAGCCGATGCTCGCTCGAGGTGAACTCCAGACGATCGGTGCCACCACTCTCGACGAGTACCGCAAGCATCTCGAGAAGGACGCCGCTCTCGAGCGTCGCTTCCAGCCCGTGAAGGTCGAGGAGCCGACCGTGGCGCACACGATCGAGATCCTGAAAGGTGTGCGCGACAAGTACGAAGCGCACCACCGTGTCACGATCACCGATCAGGCCCTCGTTGCCGCAGCCAATCTCGCCGATCGATACATCTCCGATCGTCATCTGCCCGACAAGGCCATCGACCTCATCGACGAGGCCGGTAGTCGTCTGCGCATCAAGCGCATGCAGACACCGCCCGATCTGAAGGACATGGAAACTCGTCTCACCGAGATCCAGGAGGCCAAGAAGAAAGCGGTCGAGGAACAGAATTACGAAGAGGCGAGTCGCCTGCGGGATCAGGAGAAGCAGCTTCAGACCGAAAAGGCCGACAAAGAAGCCGAAATCAAGGCGGCGGGCGTCGATCTCTTCGACGAAGTCGACGAGGAATGCATCGCCGAAGTTCTGAGCATCTGGACCGGTATCCCCGTGTACAAGCTCACCGAAGAGGAGACGCAGAAACTCCTCAACATGGAGGCCGAACTCCACAAGCGGATCATCGGTCAGGAAGACGCGATCAAGGCGGTGTCGCAGAGCATTCGCCGTACTCGCGCCGGCCTGAAGGATCCGAAGCGCCCGAGTGGATCGTTCATCTTCCTCGGACCGACCGGCGTCGGCAAGACCGAACTCGCCAAGACACTCGCCGAGTTCTTGTTCGGTGACGAACAGTCGCTCATCACACTCGACATGTCGGAGTACATGGAGAAGCACACGGTGAGCCGTCTGGTCGGTTCGCCCCCGGGCTACGTCGGATACGACGAAGGTGGCCAGCTCACCGAAGCCGTGCGTCGTAAGCCATTCAGCGTGGTTCTGTTCGACGAGATCGAGAAGGCTCACCCCGACGTGTTCAACACGCTGTTGCAGATCCTCGAAGAGGGTCGTCTCACTGACAGCCAGGGACGCTCGGTCGACTTCCGCAACACGATCATCATCATGACGTCGAACCTCGGCACCCAAGATCTCCGCAAGGCGAACGTGGGCTTCACCAAGGCCGACGAGGCGATGAGTTACGCCCGCATGCGCGACAAGGTCATGGATTCGCTGAAGAACCACTTCCGCCCCGAGTTCTTGAACCGCATCGACGAAGTCATCGTCTTCCACGAGTTGGCCAAGTCCGAAGTGATGCAGATGGTCGACCTCATGCTGAAGCGGCTCACCACGCAGCTCGAAGCACAGGGTCTGGGCATCGAACTCACACAGTCGGCCAAGGAATTCCTGTCGGAGCGTGGTTACGACCCGCAGCTCGGCGCACGTCCGTTGCGTCGTGCCATTCAGCGGCTCATCGAGGACGCTCTCAGCGAGAAGATCCTCTACAAGCAGTTCCGTGCGGGCGAGATCATCGTCGTCGACACCGAAGACGATCCCGATCGTCCGGGCGAACTGCGTCTCGGCTTCAAAGCCGTCGAAGGCTTCCAGCCCCCGTCGACCATCGAGTTGGCCGGTGTGGGTGAAGGAAACGGCGACGGCGAGACGCCGAGCGTCGACTGACAACCAGACGACTGATCCTCGTCACGTCGATTCGGAGTAAGTTCGCGAGGTGCTCGGTCGCGCCAAAGTCGCTCTCGTCCTCGCGCTCAGCCTCCTTCTCGCCGCCTGTCGGGTCGACATTCGTGTGCAGATCGATGCCGACGACGACGGCTCCGGGGTGATTGCGATCACGGCCGACATCGACAACGAGGCCGTCACGCTGGTTCCTGGTCTCGTCGAAGATCTGCGGGTCGATGATCTCCTGGCGAGCGGGTGGACGATCGATGGGCCGACTCCGGTCAACAACGGTGGTGTGCGTGTCGTGTTGACCTACGAGTTCGACTCCCCCGACGAGGCCACGCGAGCTCTTCAGCAGATCAACGGGCCGAACGGGCCTCTGCTCAATGCCGCACTCAAGCGAACGGTCGACGGTCGTGACGTCGCCACCACTCTCGACGCCACGTTGCAGTTCGTGGGTGGAGTCGAGGCGTTCTCCGATCCTGAATTGAGTTCACTCCTTGGAGCCGCGCCGTGGTCGTCGACCGCGGCCAAGTTGGGCGTCGACCCGATGCAGTCCGTGTCGTTCACTGTGGTGGCGCGACTACCGGGTGAGATTCGCAAGTCGACCGGAACCGAAGCCGAAGGCGGTGTGGTGTGGTCGGCGCCGGTCGACGGAACTGCTCAAACCGTCGTGCTCGGCACCGTCGAGACCAAGGTCGATGGTGGCGTTTGGAAGACCGTCGCCACGATCGTCGGTGTGGTGCTCGCTGTGTGGCTCATTCTCATGGGACTGCTGATCCTGCTCGTGATGATCGCTCGCCGTCGACGAGGAGTGGCCGGGCAGGCGCCGATTCGGCGCCGTCCTCCGCGCGCCACACCCGATGCCTAGGGTGACGTCGTGGCTCGGCTGAAACTCGTCTACAACTGTTCCGATTGCGGAGCGTCGTTTCCCAAGTGGACGGGACGCTGCTCGGCGTGCGGTGCTTGGAACAGCTTGGTCGAAGACGTCGAAGACCCCTCGGCCGACATCTCGTCGTTGGCCGCCGGTGTCGCCTTGCTTCCCGCCTCGTCACCCCAACGCATCGGCGAGATCGATGCTGCGCACGGTGCGCCTCGTTCCACGGGTGTCGATGAATTCGATCGCGTGCTCGGCGGTGGACTCGTTCCTGGTTCGGTCACTCTGCTCGGCGGCGAACCGGGCGTCGGCAAGAGCACGCTGCTGCTGCAGACACTCGCCGCGTGGCCCGGACGCACTCTGTACGTGTCGGCCGAGGAGAGTGCGCAACAAGTCCGACTGCGCGCCGAGCGACTCGACGCCGTGCGTCCCGAGTTGTGGTTGCTCGCCGAGACCGTTCTTCCGCACGTGATCGCTGCCATGGACGAACTGTCGCCAGAGTTGGTGATCATCGACAGCATCCAGACTCTCGTCGATCCCGATCTCGGATCCTCGCCTGGCAGTGTGGTGCAAGTGCGCGGTTGTGCTCACAAGTTGGTCATGGAGGCCAAACGACGCAACGTGCCGATCATCCTCGTCGGCCACGTGACCAAAGAAGGCGGTCTGGCCGGTCCGCGCGTTCTCGAACATGTCGTCGACACAGTTCTTCAATTCGAAGGCGAGCGTCATCACGCGCTGCGACTTCTGCGAGCTTCCAAACATCGTTTCGGCCCGACCACCGAACTGGGTCTGTTCGAAATGGTGGAGGCGGGCTTGCGGGGTGTTCCCGATCCGAGCGCGCTTTTTCTCGCCGATCGCCAAACGGGTGTCGCCGGAAGCGTCGTGGTACCCACTCTCGAGGGACAGCGTCCGCTGATGGTCGAGTTGCAAGTGCTCACCAACAGTGTGAAGCCCGATGTGCCGGCTCGTCGTAGCGCCCAAGGACTCGACCCGGGTCGATTGGCCATGTTGCTCGCCGTGCTCGGCCAACGAGTGAAGGCACCAGTGGCCCGTCACGAGGTGTATGCATCAGTCGTCGGTGGCGTGAAGTTGTCCGAGCCCGGAACCGATCTCGGTTTGTGTTTGGCCGTCGTCTCGGCTCTGTCGGGTCAGCCGCTCCCACCCACGGTGGTTGCTTTCGGTGAGGTCGGGCTCGGTGGAGAAATCCGCCAGGTGGGTCATGCATCGCGCCGTCTTGCCGAAGCCTCTCGACTCGGGTTCACCAAAGCCCTCGTTCCGGCCACGACTCAAGAGGTCGACAGTGCGATCAAAGTCGAGCGTGTGGCCACATTGCGAGAAGCTCTGCAGTGTCTCGGTATGTCAGTACCTCATGAATGAGGACGAAGATCCCTGACAAACGAAATCGGCCTTTCATAGCCTGACGAACACATAGGGAGAACCCCCTCTCCCACATCAGTGCCGCCGGACCCGACCCCCTCGAGCCGGCAGGTGCACAGGCGAGAGTGCCGGCGTGTGATCCGATCACCGCCGGCACCGCTCATTTCCCACACTGCAGAGTACGACCCCGGGATCTTCTTGCGAATGGGAAGTGGAGAAGCCACAATGCAGAACTATGACGAGCGGCGTTTGCGGATGCGAACGAAATTCGACGAGATATTCGGTCCGACGGTGGCTGGAGATCTGATGGAATCATTACCGCCCTTCGACTGGACGCAAATCGCAACGAAAGACGACCTTGATCGCGGCCTGGCCATCGTCAACGAACGTATTGCCAACGTCGATCAAAAGTTCGATGGGCGCTTCGATAACGTCGAACGGCGGCTCGATCTCATGGATCAACGCTTCGGCCAAATCGATCGTGAGATTGCTTCGCTCGATACGAAAGTCGACAAGCGATTCGAAACTCTCGAGAAGTCGATCAACTCCAAAGTGGCAGTTGCGGCAGTCACTTTTGGCGCGACGATGACGGGTATGTTCGCCGGTCTGGTCACGATCCTCGGCTGATCAAATCACCGAAATTCGTCGCCACAGGTCCATCATCTTCGGTGATGGTTCGGCATCCTCCCACTCACCAGCCAGCGCTCGTCGGTACGACTCCCATTCCGCGCGCATCGCCACTCTGTCACCTTGGTCAGCGTGCGCACGCAGGCGTAGGGCGACAAGAGCTTCATGTCCGGGAAGAGCACTCAGCCCCTTCGCTGTCGCCCAGTAGACACCGCTGATGTCTCCGGACTCCTGACACATCTCAGCCATCATCGAAGCAGCCCGCACCACGAGAGTGGCAGCGTCGCCGCTCATCCCGATGCCGTCGGACCAGGTATACGTCGATCCAGCGAATGGAACCCCCCGAACCAAGCGAAGTCCATCACGAAGTCTTTCGAGTGCACCATCCTCGGGCCGAAGGCGAGCCCACTCAACCGCTTCTCGCAGGATTTCGACATCGGTCACGAATCCACCGCTCAGAGGAAGTTCATCCGACATCGTGATGCCAACCCAGTTCTGGCCCTCCGGCGGCAACATCACCGCATTGAGCGATCGTCGTGCCGCGGCGGTCAGGTTGGAGAAAGTTGCGTCCTGGATAGGTGACAACCACAGAGCGTTTCTGGCCAGGGATCGACGACGCTGTAGTGGGTGACACGCGAGCCAGATCACCAATTCCTCCGCTTTCTTGCGTTCGAACTCGACCGGCTCGAAACGCCGGTCGAAGACTCGAGGCGGTCCGAGGATTGAGGCCATGAAATCCCAGGGAGGGAGGGAAGGCGAATCCTCCTGCAATCCAGATGCATCTCGAATCTCGATCGATCCGATTGCCTCACCAAGAACCCGACGAATGCGCCGGATCTCGTCGTCTCGGAGTCCAACTGGTTGGATCGGGATGTCCGCTGGAAGAAGTCTCCACTCCCCATTCACGAGACGTAGTCCGGTGGTGATCTCTCCCGATGAACTCCGACGAAGCGTTGGCAGCGACGTAGATATCGAATCTCCCGTCAGTACGGCGAGTCCCAAACCGATTCGCTCCGGTTCAACACTCTCGCTCCAATCCGAGCACACCCGAAATGCCCTCCGGCTACCGAGTGATGGCAGATCGACGTCCGCGACGACTCCTCGGTCCTGGAGAGTGGGTCCGACCATCAAAGAATCAACCAGGTGATCCCATACTCGCTCGCCTTCGTAACCAGAGCAGTCCACTGTGAATTCCTGATACTCGTCGAGTGACACCCAAATGTCTCCGGAGATGCTTCTCCCTACGTGCAACATCGCCGGCAAGTCGGAGCATGAGTCGAGCTGGTCGATCTCTCCCGTTCGATCAGCTGCCATGCGAACTGCACGACCACTCATCTGCTCGGTACCGGGAATGACCTGGACGGACTCGGTGAACTCCACGACGAACCAACCGTCTCTTTGATCGATCACGTGTCTGATCGAATTGTCGGGGGCAAGTCGTCGGAGACGTTTCAGAACCGAAACCAGATCGACTGTCGACTCCTCGGCCCGCCGGAACTCACTCCGAAGTTCGTCGGACGGGATCGGGTCCGCATCGGGAAATACTTGTTCGTCGAGCGAGGAGTTACACCGCCTGGTTTCTCGATCCTTGGATCGCCAAATTGCGCCCAGACCGGCTCCGAGGAGACCCGACACGACCGAGACCCCGACGATCTCCACATCAGAGAACTCGGTGAGTAGGTCAGTTGGAGGGATGATCTCTTGCCCACGTTCAGTTTCATCCGCCGAGGACTCGGCTAAAGCGCTGGACGGTGCCACCAGACTCGTTGATCCCAGAACGACACCTCCCCCGATGAAGATTGCAGCGAGAGGTCTGAGCACGATCGGAAAGCGAGTTGATCGGCGACTGGAGAACGCGATGAGCACCATTGCGCCCACGACCCAGGCGTAGGCGACCACCATGATGAACGTCGACCATCGAAGGACGATTTCTGACGAAATCTCGCCCTGCATGACTCCTCGAAGGTCGATCTCTACGGTCCTCTTCCAGGATTCACCATCTTCGATGACGACCTCTTTCGCTAAAGGTAAGAGGACGAGTCCTGCTCCGATGAGCACCGATAGTCCGGTCATCCACCGCAGCCAGCGAAATTCAGTCATGGACGAATCACCCGGCGACAAGACTCGCCGTACGTGTCATGGCAACTGAGCGTGTCCCGATCCCGACCAGATGCAGAAGGGTCGTGTCCTGCTCTATGCGTACTGTCGCAGTAACACTCTGATGACTCACGAGAATCGATCCATCCAGGTCGTTTTGATCGAAGTATTCCTGGGCGACCGTTTGTGCTCGCTCTCGATCAATGGTCCTGATTCCGAGTCGGATGAGCGAGACTTCTTGTGACGCCAAACGAGCGACGTTCTCGGCGTGATCGGAGGCCCGGACTCTCGCCGCAACCAAACGGCCACTGTCGATGGCCAAACCAGCCATCACGACGAGGCACACTGCCAGCGCGACAACGAAGCCGCTGATCACGCCCCGATCCTGAGGAGTCGCCATGTCATCCACCGGCTCGATAGCGGTCGACCACCTCGGACGAGGACGCGGTCAAATACGAGGTGTCAACCGAGAGAAGTTCGAGACCATCCGACCGGGGGCGACAAGATACGGTCACCGTGACCACTCGTCCCTCCACCGACCGAACCACCGACACTCGTGGCTCGGGACACGACACACCGCGTCGCTCCAAATCGTGACGGACTGCTCGGGTGGCTTCGGCATTCATTCGTTCGGAAGACACCATCGACGCCGCCCGAGCGCCTTGGTCAGCTGCACGGCGAACATCGTTCAGAGTTTCCGTGGATCGTCCGCCGAAGACGACGAACAACGCAAACAGAACGATCACCGGTGTCAGAAGGACGACTTCCACCGTCACGCTTCCTCGATCAGACTTCCCGCTCGTCATCGTTCCGACTCCGTGAGAATTCGTTCCTTGGGTTCCGTTGCATCACGAGTGACGTGAGTCGACATGAACGGCACCAGCGAAGGGACCTCGAGGGTCACGACCACTCTCACCGTTCCCCCGGAGAGACCGGCGTCCGGAGTTCGTTCGAGGCGTCCACCCGCTTCGGTGGCGAACAGGCGAGCCTGTTCGGAACCAGTCACTGGAACCTCCGACACCGCCACCTGGTGCGCGGCGGCGGCAACTGCTCCTTCCACAGCCGCTGCACGCGCGACGTGAGCGGTGTGGAAGTAGAGCGCCGATTGCAAAACGAACATCACCAGTAGGAAGAGGATGGGCATGACGACGACCGCCTCGGCCGCGGTCTCTCCTCGATCCCGCACTGAGCGGTCAGCCGAGATCGAGATCATTGGCCTTGTCGCGCACCTTGTTGGTGATGATGACCCCGACCGAGAGGGCGAGCGCGATCAGCGCAGCAGCCATCACGACAGTCGTTGCACTCACTTCTCCTCGGTCGCGGTCGAGCTCGCGTGATGCAGTGAGACGAATCGTGTAGTAGTCCCAGAGTTGACGGAAATGTGACATGACTTTCTCCTTCTTGTTGTTTGTTTGTTTGCTTTTATTGGCGGTTGTGCATCGGGTCGATTCACCCGAATCCCTGTCCGATCAGGTGCACGGCCGGAAACCCGAGCAGCACCAGAAAGGCGACGAACATCAGAACCATGGGCAGACCCATGCGCTCGGTGGACGCATTCGCCGCCGCTTCGATCTCGGCCATTTGTTTGTGCCGAAGAGAGGTGGCTTTCGCCATGAGAGAGGCCGTCATACGGGCACCCTGTTCACCACCGAGTTTGATGGTCGACGCGAGTTCGGGTAACTCATCGACGCCGATTCGCCGACCCGACTCGGACAAGACGTCCCACGGAGATCGTCGAGTCGAACGAGCCACATCGAGTGCGTCGGTGATCAAGGCATAGGTCGGCCCATCGCCCACTCGTGCGGCGGCAACCAAAGCGGTTTCGATGCCAGCCCCACCCGAGATCATCATGGACACGAGATCGAGATACGACGAGAGCGAACTCCGAAAATCACGGCGGGCGGCTCGGGCCCGATTGGCCAAAGAGAGTCGGGGAAGCTGCAGACCCAAAGCCCCCGCCGACACACAGCCGAGCATGACGACCATGATCGGGACGGAGATTCCTCCGACTCGAAGCACCGCGTACATGCCGATCGGGGTGGAGCAGGCGACCGCAGCACATGTGAGCTGGTCGGTCGTGTATCGAGCCGAAGTCACGCCAGTGACTGCGAGATCGCGATCATCGGCGCGAAGAATGCGCAACCACGAGGGTCGAGGATCGGTCATCGACGCCCCGTCGACTCCGCTGAACTTCGACAATTCGACTTCAAGGGTCGGTTTCTGTAACGACCGTCGGACGACGATTGCTCCGATCGCCAGGAGAACTCCCGTCAAGAGGGCGGACATCATCACTCCGCCTCTCCACGAGCGACCATGAAGCGCGGCGGGGCTTCGAAGTGAGCGAGCCGATTCATGATCGATAGAGCACCAACGAAGAGACCGATGACGATCGTGAGAACGACGAGACCGGTCGGTGATCCGTAGGGCGCGAGGTACGACCGGTTGAGAAGAAACAGTCCCGCCACGAACAAGGTCACGACAACAGAAATGATCCGAGTCGCGCTTCGGGTTCGGGCTCGAGAGACCCAGACACGAGTCCGCATCTTCACCTCGTCTCGACAACACTCAGCGAGCTGCGACAGCACCGATCCGACGTCGCGCACCTGTTGCTCAGCAGCTGTCACCAGGACTGCAACCACGAAGTCGGCCAGTGAATTGTCGACCTCCTCGGCGAAGTCGACCGCAACACGAGACAGGGACTCGTGAGACAAACGATCGGCCATTCGTCCGAGTGCTGGTCGTAGAACGGTCGGGGCCGTCTCGACCGTCGCCACCAAAGCTTGCTCGAGTCCGCGAGCGCCAGCCATCGTGTCGCGAAGTTGTTCGATCCAAACAGCGAGAGCCTCCACCAGAACACGCTCGTCCTTCGAGGAACGGCGGGCTGGTCGACTTGCTTTCGGGCTCCCCGACGTCAATGAGTCTCGAACTGCCGTGATGACCGTGAGGGTTCCGACACCGGCTGCTGCACCGATCAAGAGTGCATACGAGAGATTCACGAGACACCTCGCAGACGACTCGAGCCCGCCTCGACGTATCCGTTTTCTGCCAGGAGATCTCGTAAACCAGCTGTCATGGGATAACTGGAAACGGCAGTGTCACCGTCGACACCTTCGAAGATCTCGTTGGAGACGATGCGGGGACCATCGGCGTCCACGACTTCCCGAATGCTGGAGATGCGTCGTCTTCCATCCACAAGCTCGATATGCACGACGAGATGGACCGCGTGAGCGATCACGAGGTTGACGACATCGACGGGAAGGCCGGTGTTGGCCATCGAGACATAGGCCGCCAATTTCGGGAAGACGGACCGAGTCGAATCGGCGTGCAGAGTGCACATCGATCCGTTGTTGCCCTGGCTCATCGCCATGAGCATCGGAAAGGCCTCTGCCCCTCTGACTTCACCGACGATCACCCGATCGGGATCCATGCGCAATGCCATACGAGTCAGGTCGGACAACGGGATCTCCCCGTGACCCTCCACGTTGGGGAGGCGCGACTGGAGGGAATCGAAATCCGGATGCAGATCCTGGAACCGATCGATTCCGAGTTCGTAGGCATCCTCGATGGTCACGATTCGCTCCTCGCGAGGTATCTCGTTCATGAGTGCACGCAACAGAGTCGTCTTGCCGCATCCCGTACCACCAGCCACGATGATGTTCCGCCTGGCCCGAACCGCCGCCGAGAAGAAGTCCTCGAGCTCATCAGTGAGGAGGCCTCCTCGACGAAGCTCGTGCAGAGACGCGAGTTGAAACTGGTGTTTGCGGATCACCAACGAGGGTGCAGTAGAGACATCCATGACGGCGAACAATCGACTTCCGTCCGGAAGACACAGATTGCATTCGACGGTCGAAGCGTCGAAGCGTCGTTCTCCGCGGGTGGATCTGGAGGCCGCATTTCTCACCAGCTTGATGAGTTCCTCGTCGCTCGAGACAACTGGGGGCATTTCTCGACGGAATCCGTCACGAAACTTGACCCAGACCGGGCCGGTTCCGCGCACATGGATGTCGGTGATGTCCGGATCGTCCAGAAGTCGCTGGAGAGGTCCCAGACCGAGGAAGTGATCCATGGTCGACCGAATCACTTCCTGCTCCTCGTCCGAGGTCATGATCGATTTGCCACCGAGCAATCGTTGCGACGCATCCTGATCGAGATACGCGGAGATCGCTCGGCGGAGAACCACTTCGTCCTCGGTCGCAGGAGCATGTTCGCCACGTGAACGTGCGTCCTGTCGATGATCGACGAGGGCAGTCGACACGAACGAACGAAGTCGAAGAGAGAGATCGTCGTCGGTTGCCATCACGCCACCGCTGCCGTCAGGGATTCGGGTTCGAGCCCCGAATCGGCAAGCTTGCGAATCGACGCTCTCAATCGTGCGCCGGCTTTGGGATTGTTGGGTAAGAGATCGTCGACCACCGGCCACTCGATGGTGCGGGCCACCTCAGCGGATTCGTACCGACCTCCGGCAGTGAGAACGCTCCAAGAGCCCAAGGACCGCAAATGATCGGCTCGATGAACGACGGACACCACGTCCTCGAGATCGGTTCGAGTCACGAGTACCCGCAAGTCAGCTGCTCTCAACAACTCGTTCGCCGGAGAGTCCGGCCGAATTCGACCGACGACGACCAAGACGTCCGTTTCCACGATTTGGTCGAGGCGATCTCGATTTTGAGCAAGAACAGGAAGACTCGCCATGATCGGCTCAGCAGCCGGAGGGGCGACGATCACCGAAACCTCTGCACTGTGTCGTCGAAGAAGAGGTGTCAGTCGTGGAAGTTCTTCACTGCGGGATCGAACTGCTGCCGCAAGATCGACGAGCCCCGGACGAACGTCCCAGTCGTGCCGGGCCGCCAGCCGTCCCCCGTCCGGGTCGGCCTCCACGACCGTGATCGGTCGAGGCCACAACGAGGCGATGTGCAGAGACACGGTGGCGAGATCCATCAAACCGCCAGTAGTGGTCGTGACGACGAGAGTCATGTCAGCCCACCACCTTCACCAGGTGGATTTCGTCATGACCCACGAAAGCTTCCGACAGTTCGCGGGCAACTCGCAGGCTGATCGATCTCTCACTCATGACTTCGTCCGGTGCACTGACCGACCAGACCTCGGCCACGTTGGGGAGCGAACTCACCACGTCGCCACTCTCCAGGGAGGTGTCGAGGAAGACGATTCGAACCAAGTCTCCCGGTGCCAGATCCACGGGGGCCTTCGAGTCATCGACGACCACGCCGATGACGGCGTCCTGCGATGACAGCGGCTCGATGTCGATCAGATGAGACGACGACAATGGAGTTCCGGCATCGATGTCGACAGCTGCCCGCATCCCAATGACCTGGGCCGACAAATCCGTCGACAACAGGGCGACATCACTGTCGGCGGTGAGTGTGACCACTGAGAGATCCGACTCCTCGATCAACTCTCCCCGCGTGAGATCACGTCCGAGAGCAAGGACTCCTGTTCCCTTGTCATCGTCGGTGTTCAGAACGATCGACACAACGATGGCGGCTGCGATGACGAAGATGCCGATCGCCAATTCGGGAACCCGTATGCGTCGTCGACGCAGGGGTTCGACGACCGATCTTCGAACCCCTGCGAACTTCACAGCCGTCCGCCGCGAGGACGGGTTCGCTGGATTGCTGATTTGTTGGCTCACATGGCCCCCTTCGAACTCGGATGAGTGATGTGTTCGAAAGCGTGCTCGGCGGTGTCTTGACAATCGATAGGTCGTTCGACCCAGATTCGGAGCCCCCCGGCGACTGCCCCATCGGCCTCGAACTCACTCATTCACCGACGTCCCTCACCCCCAAAAAACCAACAAAATTCGCCCACTCTGTAGCGTTCGTACCCTCTGGAGTGAATCTGCGCTACAGAGTGGGTGAATTGTGAAGTCTGTAGATTTGGTCAAGTGGGTCTTGACGAACAGCGCTCTGACGGTGCTTCTGGTGGCGTCTCCCGTGCTGCTTCCGGTGCCGGGGTGAGCGCCGGCACTTCGCCGTCCGTTCCCGCGGTTTTGCCCCAATCCAACGATCCCTGCTGGTGTGGCTCGGGGCGCAAATACAAGCGCTGTCACAAAGGTATGGAGGGCCGAGTGATGCCCGGGGTCGTGTCGCCCATGCGACCCGTTCCCGCCCACATTGCCAAACCGCCTTACGCCGATTCGGGTCAGGTTCCCCGGTGGAACGAGTCCCGCGTGAAGTCACCCGAAATCATCGAACGCATGCGTAAAGCCGGCGCCCTTGCTGCCGACATCCTCCGTCAGGCCGGTGAATTCGTGAAACCGGGAATCACGACCAACGACATCGACGTGTTCGTGCACGAACTCACCGTTGCCAACGGCGCCTATCCGAGCCCGCTCAACTATCACGGTTATCCGAAGAGTGTCTGCACATCGGTCAACGAGGTCATCTGCCACGGAATTCCCGACTCGACGGTGCTTCGCGAGGGCGACATCATCAACCTCGATGTCACCTGTTTCATCGACGGGGTGCACGGCGACACCAACGCCACGTTCTTCGTCGGCGACGTCGACGACACCAGCCGCAAACTCGTTCGAGTCACCGAAGAATGCATGTGGCGCGGAATCGAAGCCGTGAAACCCGACCGGCCACTCTCCGACATCGGTCGCGCCATCGAGGAGCACGCCCACCATCACAAGCTCGGTGTCGTACGCGCGTTCATCGGTCACGGAATCGGTGAGCAGTTCCATACCGACATCCAGGTGCTCCACTACTACGACCCGCGCAACAACATGGTCATGAAGCCGGGCATGGTGTTCACGATCGAACCCATGATCACCCTGGGAACCTGGCAACACAAGATGTGGGACGACGACTGGACTGCAGTCACCGCCGACGGCAAGCGCACGGCCCAGTTCGAGCACATGGTCCTCGTGACCGACTCGGGCGTCGACGTACTGACCGCCGGTCCGGGTGCCGTGTCACCCGGATTTCCCCGTACCTGACGAGTCGTCGCGAGCCACTTTCGCCCCGTAGCGTCTTGCTCCGTGCCCGAGCGCTACCTCACCTTCGACCGGGAGCTCTGGGCGTCCCTCCGAGCCGCGACTCCCATGACGTTGCGCGAAGACGATCTCGAACGTCTCCGTGGCATCAACGAACGCATCGACCTCGACGAAGTCACGGCCGTCTACCTTCCACTCACTCGTCTGCTCAACCTCTACGTCTCGGCCACGCAGAACCTGCACAAGGTCACCGCCACCTTCCTTGGCAAGTTGGCGCCCAAGGTGCCGTACGTGATCGGTGTGGCGGGATCGGTCGCCGTGGGCAAGAGCACCTTCGCCCGCATCCTGCAGGCCCTTCTCTCACGGTGGCCCGATCACCCCAAGGTCGATCTCATCACCACCGACGGCTTCTTGCACCCCAACCGGGTTCTCGAAGAACGCGGCATCATGAACCGCAAGGGTTTCCCCGAGAGTTACGACACACGTGCCCTCTTGTCGTTCTTGCGTGAACTGAAGAGTGGTCGCCCCGAGGTGTCGGCTCCCGTCTACAGCCACGTCGTGTACGACATCGTCGACGGTGAAAAGGCCACCGTGTGCCAGCCCGACATCCTCATTCTCGAAGGGCTCAATGTTCTCCAAGTCGGCGCACCCGGATCCGATGCCACCGAATTCGTGAGCGACTACTTTGACTTCTCCATCTACATCGACGCCGAAGAAATCGACATCGAATCGTGGTACGTCGACCGCTTCTTGTCGCTTCGCGAGTCGGTCTTCCAGGACCCCGACAGCTTCTTCCAGCACTACGCCCATCTGTCTCACGACGAGGCCGTGGCCACCGCCCGTTTCATCTGGAAAGAGATCAACGGTCGCAACCTGAGCGAGAACATCGAACCGACCCGCGACCGCGCCTCACTCGTCCTGCACAAGGACTCCGACCACCGGGTCGACGGGGTCCGCCTCCGCCGACTCTGACCTCGCCCCGGTCGTCTCACACCCGTCTGACAGACTGAACGCGTGGCGAGCCGAAAGAAGCGCAAGAAGAAAAGGTCGTCTCGCCTGCCCGCCCTGTTGCTGATCGTCGCCATGGCAGGTGTCGGAGGTTTGCTCGTGGTTTCGGCCCAGCACTCTCCCGCCGACGACGCCGACACCGATCCTCCGCCGGCCGACACGGCCCCGGCCGAGGTCGCCGCCGACACCACTGTCGTTGCTGAGGCCACTGCTCCCAACGTCACGATCGGTTCGGTCGCCCCACCGGTGTCGATCGACAACGGATCCGACGACGGCGATGAGGGTCTCGTCCTCGACGACTTCACCCCGGCCGACACACCGGCCGCCCCCGCCACCCCCGACACCGTTCCCGCAG
>JBEDFW010000095.1:0-24672 GCA_041174985.1 Actinomycetota bacterium
CTGGCTACCTCTAGAGGTAGCCAGCGCTACAGAGTGGTATGAATTCAAGGTTTTTGAGCGGTCAGGTGCGGGTCCAGCGGGGAGGGCGCTTCTCGGCGAAGGCCCGTGGACCTTCTTTCGAGTCGTTCGTCGAGAAGATCGGCCACCCGATCTCGAACTCGCGCTTCAACGCCTCTTCCTCCGACATGCTCGCCGTCTCCTGCACCGACTTCAGGATCGCCTCCACGGCCAGCGGACCATTGGCGGCGATCATCTCGGCCAACTCCATCGCTTTGTCGAGCGCCGTTCCATCGGGCACCACGTGTCCGATCAGTCCGATCGCCTTGGCCTCGGCGGCCGTGTAGCCACGCGCGGTGAGCAACATCTCGAGTGCGTTCGTGTAGCCGATCTGACGCTGCAATCGCACGGTGCTCCCTCCCACGGGGAAGAGTCCGCGGCGCGCCTCGAACACACCGAAGGTCGCCGACTCGCCGGCCACTCTGACGTGGGTCGCCTGCAGGATCTCGGTGCCTCCGGCCACGGCGAAACCCTCGACCGCCGCCACCAACGGCTTGTGCAGTCGATAGTGACGCAAGAGGGCCTTCCAGTGCAGATCGGGATCGGCGGCCCAGCGTTCCTGATACGGATTGGGGCCGGCATCGTCGTTGGCGCGCGCCTTCAGATCCATACCGGTGCAGAACGAGCCACCAGCGCCGGTGAGCACGGCGCAATGAAGGTCGTCGTCCTCGTTCAGTTGGACCCAGGCGTCAGCCATGCCGACGATCATCGCCGGACTGAGTGCATTCTTGGCCTCGGGTCGATTCATGGTCACGACCAGCACGTGGCCTCTCTTCTCGACCAGCAGATGTTCCGTCGATGCCATGGAATCTCCTTCACACGTGTGCTTCCGGTTCTCACTTGTACTACGGCAGGTGCGGGGAGAGCCACACGGGTGAGGAACACCGGGGGTGGCTGCGCGAGAATCGTCGAATGGCGGCAACGACCTTCAACCTGGCCGATCTCTTCGAGGCGGCCGTCGACGAATGGCCCGATCGCGACTACATCGTCGACGAGCGTCAGCGGCGCACCTTCTCCGAGATGGACCGCCGTGCCAACCAGTTGGCCCACCACCTCCACGCACAGGGAGTGAAGCCGGGCGATCACGTGGGCATCTACGCGCTCAATCGGGTCGAGTGGGTGGAGGCTCTCTGGGCGATCTTCAAGATTCGGGCGGTCTGGATCAACATCAACTATCGCTACGTGGAAGACGAGTTGGCGTATCTCTTCGACAACGCCGACCTCAACTACCTGATCGTCGAGCCCGAGTTCGCCGATCGCGCTCGCGCCGTCGCCCCGCGCCTGCCTCAGCTCGTGATCGGACCGGACTACGAAGCGGCCCTCGCGTCGCAGAGCGACGTTCGTGATTTCGGCCCGCGATCCGACGACGATCTCTACATCCTCTTCACCGGCGGAACCACCGGGATGCCCAAGGGCGTCGTGTGGCGCCACGCCGACGTGGTGATGGCACTCGGCGGCGGTATCGACATGTTCACCGGCGACAAGATGCAGAGTCCGTCGGGTTTCGTCGAGAAGGGACGCAACGGATTTCCACTCGTCAGCTATCCACTGCCGCCGCTCATGCACGGCGCGTCGCAGTGGAGCGTGATGGGACAGAGCTTCGTCGGCAACAAGGTCGTGTTGCGGGCCAAGTTCGACCCGGCCGACGTGTGGCGCACCATTGGTCAGGAGAAGGCCAACCTCATCATGATCACGGGCGACGCGATGGCGCGTCCGCTGCTCGAGGACTACGCCCTTTCGCGGGACTCCTACGACGTTTCGTCGCTCTTCGCCGTGTCGTCGAGCGCGGTGTTGTTCTCACAGGCGTGCAAGGACCAGTTCATCGAGTACTTCCCGAATCTCGTCGTCACCGACGCCATCGGTTCGAGCGAAGGCGGAGCGAACGGCATCACGCAGGTCACCAAGGGTGGATCGGTCGAAGCCGGATTGCGCGTGAAAGGTGCACGCGACTCGACCGTTCTCGACGACGACCTGCGTCCCACGCCGCCCGGTGTGATGGGTCGCCTCGCCCGCACCGGCAACATCCCGTTGCGCTATCACAAGGATCCTGAGAAGTCGGCCGCCACCTTCGTCACCGGCCCCGACGGCGTCCGTTACGTGATCCCCGGCGACTTCGCCGTCATGAACGACGACGGGACCATCACCCTCATCGGTCGGGGTTCGGTGTGCATCAACTCGGGCGGCGAGAAGATCTTCCCCGAAGAAGTGGAGAACGCGCTGAAGGCGCACCCCGAAGTGTTCGATGCGGTAGTGGTGGGTGTCGCCGACGAACGATGGGGAGAACGAGTCGCCGCCGTCGTGCAGGCCCGACCCGGCACGACACCGACGCTCGAGAGCATTCAAGAGCACTGTCGCAAACACGTCGCCGGATACAAGGTGCCTCGTCAACTCACGCTCGTCGATCAGATGGTGCGTTCACCAGCCGGCAAGAGCGACTACCGCTGGGCCAAGCAGGTGGCCACGGCCGACGCGTCATGAGTTCGTCGGCCGACGTGCACACCGGTCCTCTCGCCGGCACGCGAGTCGTCGAACTGGTCGGGCAGGGGCCCGGACCGTACGGCGCGATGATCCTGGCCGATCTCGGGGCCGACGTCGTCGCCGTCGATCGACCCGAAGTCGTGGCACGCGTCAACCGCGATCGGGTGGCCACCAATCCGCTCATGAGAGGCAAGCGAGGCGTCGCGCTCGACGTGAAGAACGCCGAGCACCGTGAACGCCTGCTCGCGTTGATCGATCGCTCCGACGTCTTCGTCGATCCGTTCCGTCCTGGAGTGTGTGAGCGGCTCGGACTCGGCCCCGAGGTTCTGTGCGAACGCAACGAACGATTGATCTACGCCCGCATGACCGGCTGGGGTCAGGACGGCCCGCTCGCCCAAGCGGCCGGTCACGACATCAACTACGTGGCTCTGTCGGGTGCGTTGCACACGATCGGCTACGAGGGACAGCCCCCCACGATGCCGATCAACATGTTCGGTGACTTCGCCGGCGGCGGACTCGTCCTGGCTTTCGGCGTGGCGGCCGCCCTCGTGGAACGACAGCGCAGTGGTCGCGGCCAGGTGATCGACACCGCCATGGTCGACGGCGCGGCGATGATCCTCGGGCCGTTCTTTCTCGCCGTCGACAGCGGAGTGTGGGGACCTCGTGGCACCAATTACCTCGATGGCGGCGCGCACTTCTACAACGTCTACGGAACGTCCGATGGCAAGTGGGTGTCGATCGGGGCGATCGAGCCGCAGTTCTACGCCGAGTTCGTCGACAAGTTGGGCGTGGTGGGCGACGAACTCTTCGCACCGGCCCGTCAGATGGATCGCTCGATCTGGGCCGAAGCCAAGACCAAGGTCGCAGCGGTGTTCGCCACTCGAACCCGTGACGAGTGGTGCGCGATCTTCGAGGGCAGCGACGCGTGTTTCGCTCCCGTGTTGGCGCCGAACGAGGTTCCCGAGCATCCCCACATGGCGGCTCGTGGTACGACCACGCGCATCAACGGTGTGCTGAACGCGCAACCAGCTCCGCGGTTCTCGCGTTCAGCAGCTTTCGCCGGCGTCCCGAATCATCCGGGTTCGCACGCGGTCGACGACGTTCTGGCGTCGTGGTCGTGAACGATCGACGGTTGTCGATCAGCGGTTGACGGTCGAACCGTCGACCGACAGCGATGCCCCGCTCACGAAGCTCGAACGATCGCTGCACAGCCAGACGGCTGCCTCGGCGATCTCGGCTGGCTCACCCAGGTAGCCGCGACCGATACCACGGCTCACCATCTTCTCGATGTTGGGGTCACCGTTGATGAATCCCTCGATCATCGGAGTGCGCGTGGTTCCGGGAAGGATCGCGTTGACCCGCACACCCTTGGCGGCGAATTCCTGAGCGGCGCACTTGGTGAGTCCGAGCACACCGTGCTTGGCCGCGGTGTAGTGCGGCAGGCCGGGGGCGGCCACGACTCCGGCTCCGGACGAGGCGTTCACGATGGCACCGTGACCCTGCGCGGCCATCACACCCAGTTCGTACTTCATGCACAGGAACACACTGGTGAGATTCATGTCGATCATGCGTTGCCACTCGGCCAGATCGAGATCGATGAACGAGCCGAACTTGCCCGAGATACCGGCGTTGTTGAAGGCGCAATCGACTCGACCGTACGTGTCGATGGTGGCGCGAATCATGGCCTCGACGTCGGCCTCTTTCGTGAGGTCGGCTCCGACCGCCATGGCTTCCTCGCCGCGGCTGCGAATGGAAGCGACGACTTCTTCGGCAGCGGCCAGGTCCTTGTCGACGAGAACGACGGCGGCACCCTCGGCCGCGAAGAGTCGTGCGGCGGCTTCCCCGATACCGCGAGCTGCTCCGGTCACGACCGCGACCTTGCCTTCGACGAGTCCGAGTCGGAGCGGGAACGCCGAACGAACGAGTTCGGTCGTCTGGTCGCCGAGTTGCAGTCCGGCCGGCGTGGGATCGGGGACGTTGGGGGAGTTCGCAGTCACGAACGACACGGTAGTTCGTCTACGGTGACGGCATGTTGACTTCCACCGACGAGCGGGAGATCGTGAATTTGCTCTTCCGTTACGCCGAACTCGTCGACGCCGGCGATTTCGACGGAGTTTCGGCTCTCTTCGATGGCGCCGACGTCTACATGGGTGGACCCGACCTGCCGCCGGTGCCCGGGTCGGCGGTCGGAAAAGTCATGCAGAGGTTCGTCGTTCTGTACGACGGCCTTCCACACACCAAGCATGTCGTGACCAACACGATCGTCGAGGCGACCGATCCGCTCAACGCGATCTCACGCTCGTACTTCACCGTGACGCAGTGCGTTCCGGGTCGGTTTCCGATGCAGATCGTCGCGTCCGGCCGCTATCACGATCGTTTCACCAAAGGTGATCGATGGCGATTCGCCGAGCGCACGATGCTCGTCGATCACCACGGAGACACTTCGCACCATCTCCGGACCACGGGGGACGCGTCGTGAGCGTACGTGTCGCTGGCGCGGGTCCGGTGGCCGATCTCTTGCGCGCCCGGGTCGTCGCCGACGCGACGGCTTGTGTCGTCGTCGCCCCTCTCGTGGTCGAGCCCGTGGCGGTGGCTCGGATCACCGACGAACAGATCGACCGACTCTGGGAACAGCCGATGCGCACCGTCATCTCCGAACTTCAACGGGCCAAGGCCGATGGCTGTCGCCGAATCGTCGTCGTCGTACCGACCACGGGCATGTCGGGCGGTGCCGATCATGCCGCCGTCGCTGCCGCGTCGGAGGCGATGCGCGTGCTCGTGAAGTCGGCCGCTCGTCAATGGGGGCACGATGGCATCACGGTCAACGCCGTTGCCCTCGAGCCCGAGCGTTTCGGCATCGACGTGAGCGTGTCCGGTCCGGTGTCGATCGCACCTCGAGCTCTCGACACCGAAGTCGACCCCGTCTCCACCGTGTCGTTCCTGTGCAGTGAAGGTGCTGCCCACGTGACGGGTCAGACCTTCGTGTGCGACGGAGGGCTGTGGATGTGAGCGGTCGCGGATCGAGTCTCGACGGTCGGGTGGCGATCGTGACCGGTGCCGGTCAGGGAGTCGGAGAGGGGATCGCCCGTCGTCTGGCTCAGCACGGTGCGATCGTGATCGTGGCCGCGCGACGGGCCGAGACCGGTGAACCGGTCGCTGCGGCCATTCGAGACGAAGGTGGTCGTGCCGTGTGCATCGAAACCGACGTCACGAAAGGGGCGTCGATCGCGGCCTGCGTCGCGCGAACCGTCGCCGATCACGGCCGACTCGACATCGTGGTGCACAACGCATTCACCGGTGCTGTCCCGCATCGGCTCGAAGACGCCATCCTCGACAAGCACTGGAAGGGCATGTCTCTCACCGCTGGTTGGGCGAGCTTGCAATGTGCGCGTGAGGCTCACCCACATCTCGCCGCCGCGTCACGTCGACCGCGTGGTGAAGGGGCAGGGCGATACGTCCTCATCACGTCTCCATCGGGCGTCGAAGGAAGTGCCAACATCCCGCTGTACTCGCCGGCCAAAGCCGCTCAACGCGCCATCGCGAAGAGCCTGGCCCGCGAATGGGGTCCCGACGGCATCACCGTCAATTGCATCGCGCCGGTCGCCGCCAGCCCGTCGCTGCTCACGGCCTTCGACCGGAATCCGGCATTGCAACGGGCCATCGAGGCGCGCACACCACTCGGACGGGTGGGTGACATCACCGACGACATCGGTTCGGTCGCACTTTTCCTCGCCAGTGACGACTCGTCGTACGTGACCGGGCAGACCATCGTGTGCGATGGTGGTTCCTTTCTCGGTCTGTAGCCGTCTGTGGCAAGATCCGTTCTCGATAAGGGGGAGACATGATCCGACTCGTCTCGATGTTGAAGCGCAAGCCCGGAACCACGCACCAGCAGTTCCTCGACTACTGGTTCGACACCCACGGACCGCTCATTCGCAATTGCTCGGCGGCCAAGTACGTGCGCCGCTACGAGCAGCACCCGGCGGTGTGGCCGCCCGAGGGCAGCCGTCAGCCCGAACCCGACTTCGACGGTGTGACCATTCAGTACTTCGATTCGGCCCAGGATTTCTTCGCCCACATGGGTGAGCCCGATTTCCCCGAAGTCATGGCCGACACCGAGCGCTTCCTCGACACCACCAACATCTGTTGGGTCATCACCGAGGAACCGAGAATCGTCATCGGCTGAGTCGCTCTCGTAGTGTTCGGTCCGAGCGAGATTCGAAGGGGAGTGGAGTGAAGAAGTATCCGATCGAGCTGGGAACCCTGCTCTACACCATGGTCGAACCCCACAAGGGGCACGAGGTCGAGTACAACCGCTGGTACGAGCGCGATCACTTCTACGGCGGAGTCCTGGTGGGTGAGTACTCCTTCGCCGGCGACCGTTTCGTGTGCACGCGCGAACTCAAGAAGCTTCGTTACCCGGTCGAGAGTCCGATGACCCCCGATCCGATGTCGGCCTCGTACCTGGCGATCTACTGGGTGCTGAAGGGCCATCACGACGACTGGAATCGCTGGAGCGTCGACACGGTCAAGAACTTGCACGCCACCGGCCGCATGTTCCCCGAGCGAACCCACATCCACACCCAGCTCTACGACAACAAGTGGTCGCGCACCCGCACCGAAACCGGAACACCGATCGAACTCGCACTCGACCGGGGTTACCCCGGAATCGTCGTGAACGTCGGTGAACTCAAGCCCGGGGTCACGCACGACCAGATGTGGAACTGGATGAACGACGTGTGGGCGCCTGACGCGAGTGTCAAGGGCTGGGGCCCCGACGTGTTCAACTACGCGACGTTGCTCCCGCTCCTCGACGACGCTCCGCCCGACGTGCCGCGCGTGCCACGAGCCGAGCAGCGATTCCTGCAGATCCACTTCGTCGACCACGACCCCTCGTTGGCGTGGGAGAAGGGCTACGGCCGATTCGGAGCCGACCTCGAAGCGAGTGGTCTCGCGACGCACCTCTGGACGAGTCCGTTCATCAACACGGTGTTCGGCACCGACACCTACACCGATCAGCTCTGGTAGGAGGAATCATGGAACCGATCTCCGGTCAGCGCATCCTGGTCACCGGCGTCACCGGTTGGGTGGCCGGCCCACTCGCCACGTCGCTGGCCGCGGCGGGCAACACCGTGTTCGGAGCGGCGCGTTTTCGCGATCCGGCGCAACGTGAACCTTGGGAGAAGCAGAACGTTCGCACCGTGAGCATCGACCTCGAAAAGGGACGTCTCGACGAGGTGCCCACCGACCTCGACCTCGTTCTGCACTTCGCCGTGGCCAAGAGCAGCGACTTCGCCGAGGCCTTCGCCAGCAATGCACACGGCAGTGCCGACCTCATGGAGATCGCCGCCGCGCGTAGCGACCGTATGAAGTTCTTCCATTGCTCGTCGACCGCGGTCTATGCCCCCCACGACCACGATCCGCGTACCGAAACCGATCTTCTCGGCGACAGTCATCGACCGATGCCAGGCATGCCCACCTACAGCATCTCGAAGATCGCTGGCGAAGTCCTGGTTCAGCACACGGCCAAGCGTCTCGGCGTTCCCACGGTGATCGCGCGACTCAACGTTCCCTATGGCGATCAGTACGGGTGGATGCTCTTCCACCTCATGATGATGGAGCGGAACATTCCGGTGCCGGTGCACGTCGACCAGCCGACGAGCTACACACCGATCCACGCCGACGACATCGCGCGGAGCATTCCCTATCTCATGTCGTACGCGTCGACTCCGGCCGAGATCGTCAACTGGGGTGGCGATCAGATCGTGTCGATCGAGGACTGGTGCGAAGAAATGGGACGACTCACCGGGATCACTCCGAGCTTCAATCCGACGACGGCCACCATCGCCGCCATCATTCCCGATCTGACCAAGTTGCACGATCGTGGCTTCCACACGACCGTCGATTGGCGGGAGGGAATCCGCCGTCAGATCGCTTTCAACCGACCCGAGTTGCTGAAGAGCTGAGATCAGGCACCGATCTGCTCGTAGAGCAGAGCCTTGTGCATGATGAGGTCTTCGGGATCATCGGGCATCTCGCGATTTCCGTAGGCCACTTCGCGCAACGACGTGCGAATGGCGATGGCGGCGAAACGCAGACTTCCGTACACCACGTACCAGTCGAAGTCGTCGATCTCGCGCCCGCCGGCCGCCACGTACGCCTGTTGGACGTCGTCGGCTCGGCAGAACTCGGGGAAGCCGGGCATCTGGAACACGTCGGCGAGTGATTGGAAGAACATGTGCATGAAGACGAGCCAGCCGACGTCGACACCGGCCGGTCCGACGTTCACCATCTCCCAGTCGAGCACCGCCGTGGGTGTGAGGCCGTCGAACATCACGTTGCCTGGACGGGCGTCGCCCCAGTTGAGAACCGTGGGCCCGGGCGTCGCCGGACGGTGTGCCGCGAGCCAATCGAGTGCTCGTTCGATGACGGGCAGACGAAGATCGCCCCGCGCCCAGTCGTAGTAAGCGCGTTGCTCGGCGAGCAGTCGTGTCACGTCGTCGCCGTTGGTGGACGGAAGGAACGACAGATCGACGCCGTCCCGTCGAGCACGGTCGAGGTCAACTGCATGGATTCGCGCTTGAAGAGCCGCCACGGTGCGCGTCAGATCGCGCTGTTGATCGACCGAGAATTCGTCGAGGAAGCTTCCGCCGAACACGTAGGGGGGCATGTCGGGCAGCGCCCGACCACCGACACGATCCATCACGAGAAACGGCGACCCGAGCAGTGACTCGTCGCTCTCGAAGAATCGGACATTGGGAACCGGCACCGACGTGTAGGCGGCCACGAGCTTCATCGCGCCGGACTGCGCGGCCAGGTCGTAGACCGGGAACACCGGCCAATCGGTCATGTCGGGGCGAAGTCGAGTCACGACCGGCTCGTGCGCGTCACCGTGATGCACGGTGAAGAGGAGGGTCTCGCTGCTCATCCCGGTGCCTTCCGGAATGCCGACGTCGGTGATCCGACACGGAGCCCCGATGCGCGCCGAGAACCACGGCTCGAGGGTTCGGGCCAGTTGTTCGGGGTCGCGTTTGGAGGGAAGAGGCATGTCAGGCGGGTTTGCCGTACACGAGCTGTTCGAAGCGATTCTTGATGAGCCAGCCACTCGGCGTGCGGACGACGACGTCGTCGTACCATCCGCTCGCCTGCATGTAGTTGGGCTGGGCTCCGTCGGCGCCCGGGATGCGCAACATCATCGTGTACATCGAGCGCACCTTGGCGGTGTCGGCATCGGTGAACGAGATGGTCACGTTCGAACCCGACGAGATCGAGACGTCGAACATGCCCATCATTCCGCGGAAGGTCTCGGCGGCCGATTTCGGATCGCCGACCGGGCCACCCGCGGTCGAGTAGTCGACATGAGCATCGGGGGTGAACACGGCGACCCATGCGTCCCAATCGCGGTCGGAGAGCGCCCAGGTGTAGCGGCTGAGTAGATCGGCGATGTGTGCCCGATCGAGTGCTTCGTTCGACATGTTTCCCCCGTGGAGTGATGGCGGTCGGTCGTAGCGATCATAAACCTCCGGCTTCACCGCGCTCTCTTTGGCAGAATGAATCGATGTCGTCCACCCGCATCGTCCTGGGAACGTGTCACCACGACTGCCCCGACTCGTGCGGTTGGGAGGTGACCGTCGAGGACGGCCGCGCCACCAAGATGCGTGGGAATCCCGATCATCCTTACTCGCAGGGTGAGCTGTGTCCCAAGGTCAATCGATTCCTCGACCGCGTCTACAGCCCCGACCGTGTTCTGACGCCCCTTGTCATCGACGGACCGAAGGGTTCGGGCGCGTACCGACCCGCGACCTGGGACGAGGCGCTCGGAATCGTGGCCGAGCGATTGCACTCGATCATCGGTGAGTGGGGTGGCCAAGCCATCGTGCCGTGGGGTGATGCCGGCACCCAGGGCGCACTCATGATGGACTCGTTGAGCCAGCGTTTCTTCGCCCGCCTCGGTTCGTCGCAACAGGTCGACTCGCTCTGCGGAGCGACGGCGTCGGTCGGAACCGCGTCGTCACTCGGCACGCCGCTCGCCTCCGATCCTCTCGACGTGCAGTACTCGAAGTACGTCGTCCTGTGGGGAACGAACACTCGTCTGACCAATCGTCACCTGTGGCCCTTCGTCGAGAAAGCTCGTGCCAATGGTGCCAAGGTCGTCGTGATCGACCCGGTTCGCACCGTCACGGCCGACGAAGCCGACTGGTTCATCCAGATCGCTCCCGGATCCGACGTGGCCTTCGCCCTCGCCGTGATGCACATCATCGTGCGCGACGAGTTGGTCGATCGCGAGTACGTCGACCGCCACACCAGTGGGTTCAAGGAGTTGGCCACCCATGTGGCCTCCTGGACTCCCGATCGAGCCGCAGTCGAATGCGGTGTCGACGCCTCCGACATCGAGCGCTTCGCGCACGAATACGCGACTACTTCACCCGCCTTCATCCGAACTCTCATCGGCGCCGAGCACCGCGAGCACGGCGCGCAATTCTTCCGCACCGTGTCGCTTCTTCCGGCTCTGATCGGCGCCTGGAAGCATCGCGGTGGTGGTTACGCCCGAAGCGTGGGCGGCTATTTCTACGATTTCGTCGACATCGGAAAGTTCTCGGCACCGCAACTTGCCGCCGGTCGCACACGTCGACCGATCAGCATGAATCGCCTCGGCCGGGCTCTCCTCGACGACACGCTCGATCCACCGGTGAAAGCGGTGTTCGTGTGGAACGGCAATCCGGTGGTCACCGCTCCCGAGGCGACGTTGCTCCGCCGTGGTCTGTCGCGACCCGACGTGTTCACCGTCGTCTCCGAGCAATTCCTGACCGACACCGCCCGCTACGCCGACGTGATCTTCCCGGCTTGCACGCAGATCGAACAGGATGACGTCGTTCCCGCCTGGGGCCACCTGTATCTCGGTTTCAACCACAAGGCGATCGAACCACTGGGCGAGAGCGTTTCGAACACCGAACTGTGGCGACGTCTGGCGCGAGCGATGGGATACACCGAACCCGAACTGTTCGAGAGCGACGACGAACTACTCGCCACGTGTATCAGCGGTATCGACGTGGACACCTTGAAAGAGCGGGGATGGTTGCGACTTCCGTTACCCGACGACCTGCGCCCGTTCGCCGACGGCTATCCGTTCCCCGATGGGCGTCTACCGCTCGCCAATGCCGAACTCGAACGGCAGGGTCACGGTCGATTGCCCGTGTACGCGGCCGCCTCCGAAGGTGCCATCGGCACCGGCGGTCGATTTCCACTCTCGCTCATGTCACCCAAATTCCACCAGCGATTCCTCAACGCCTCGTATTCGCACCTCGAACGGCACGTCGGTCCGGAAGGCGAGTTGTTCTGCGAGATGCACCCCGATGATGCGGCGAAACGCGGTGTCGCCGACGGTGATTCGGTGGTGGTGTTCAACGATCGGGCGCGTTTGCGGGCCGTGGCGCGGGTGAGTACCGAGTCGCGCGTGCGGCCCGGACTGGTGGTCGTGCCCTTCGGGTGGGTGGGTGATCGCACTCTCGACGGTTTGGCGGTGAACGACCTCACCAGCGACGTGCCGGCCGATTGGGGTGGAGGCGTCGCCTTCTACGACACCGCGGTCGACGTCGAACGATTCTCCGGCTGATTCACATCACGGCCGCAGGCGATTCACATCACGGCCGCAGGCGATTCACATCACGGCCGAAGGCCGAGGCTCGTGTCTCCGTAGTCGCCGTCGAGCGGGATCAACGTCGAGTCGTCGCACGCCCAGCCATCGTCGGTGATCTCGACCGACGACACCAACGCACGGTCGGCGTCGGTGGCCGGAATCGGCGGATACGACCGAGTGAACGATCCGTCCTTCACGACGATCATCTGGTAGCACGGACTCGGTGTGTTGGTGCCGGGATCGGCCGGCGCGTGCAATCCACCACCGGTCCAGCCGGTGATCGTGGACGCCTGCTCTTCCACGCACGCACGAGTGAGTTCACCGCTCTCGACACACGGCTTGGCCGCAGTGGCGAAGAGGAACATGGCCGACAGACCCTGCATGCCGAGTCCGGAGACCTTTCCTCCGGGCTGGTGGGTGTCGATCATGTCGAGATAGTCCTGAACGGCCTTCACCCGGTCGGCTTCTTCGATGAGCGAGTAGGCGGTACGGACGAACACGCCCTCGACGCTGTCACCACCACGCTCGAGCAGCACGTCGGCGTAGAACCCGGCGTCGGCCATGATGATCTCGGGTCGGTAGTTCAGTTCGTCCATCGCTTTGGTCAACTGCGGCAACACTTCGGGAACACCGACGAAAGCGAGGGCGCGAACACCGTTCGACTTCAATTGCTGGGCGATCGGGATCCAGTTCGCCTCGCCGAGCGAGCTGTAGGGAATGCGAGTGGTGACACCGATGCCACCGATCTTCTCGATGAGTTCGATGTACTGCTGTTCGACGATCTGTGCGGTGAGCAGATCGGAGTACACGGTGCCGAACGACTGCATCGCTTCGGGATTCACCGACAGGGCCCACTTGAACCAGCCACCGTCCTTGTTGTCGGAGGGATTGGGCATGGGGGTGTACATCCCGTCCGACTTCGACTTGCCGGCCGTGACCACGAAGCCGGCGAAATCGATCATTCCGCACTCGTGGAATCGCGGGAACTCCTGGTCGTCGAAGGCATAGCCGCCGCCGGCCATGGCGAATGCTCCTTCACAGATCGCTTCCATCTGAGCGGGCACCTCGAACAACTTCGAGTCGGCGTCGATGATCTCGATGGGCAGACCGGCGACACCACCTTGGGCGTTGCACCAGCCGGCGAAGGCGACGGCCGCGTCGTAGAGCTCCGCGTTCAGTCCGGGAACCGCGATGTTGCCCTTGTCGGATGCTGCGGCCAGGCGGATGCGATCGGGTGAGCCACCGGCTTCGGCGGCGGCGACGACGGGTGTGACGCCTTCGGGCGCGGGCCCACAGGGAGACTCGAGATCGCCGAAGGTGACGGCCGGAGTCTCGGGGGCGACCGAGGTCTCGGTGGGGGCGCCGGAGTCGACCGGAGCCGACGTGGTCTCGGCGACGGCGGTCGACACCGGTGTCGTCTCGTCACCGCGGTTGGCACACGAGGCGACCAGAAGCGGGACGACGACGAACAGAGCGATGCGGAACTTGGGGGGCATGATCCCAGTCTGTCGGAGGTCAGGCGGTGAATGCCCAATCCGGGGGCGAATACTCCGGACGTATCGGTCTGACTACTGTCCGTGGAGGAGGAAAATCGATGCGCATCGACGTCTTGGATCGTGATTGGTATCAGCAGGGGCCGTTCGCCGAACTCGCCTGGATTCGGGCCAACGAGCCCGTGTACTGCGACGTCAACGGAATGTGGATGCTGTCCAAGCACGAGGACGTCCGCTGGGCCGAGCGTCAGCCGCAGATCTTCAGCAGTGCCACCAACGGTTCCCGTCCGAACGCGGCGCCGCAACCATCGATGATCGACGCCGACGATCCGAGTCACGCCGATCAACGACGCATCGTCGCGCGTGGTTTCGGGCCGCGTCAGATGAAGGCCTACGAAGAGCACGTCGTCGAAGTGAGTCGCCAGCTGGTCGACGCGGTGATCGCGCGCGGCGAATGCGACGTGGTGGCCGACATCGCCCGACCCCTGCCGATGACCCTCATCGGCGAAATGCTCGGCGCTCCCGAGAGCGATTACGAGAAGCTCCAGACCTGGAGTGACCGCATGATCGCCGGTTCCGACAAGGTCGAGAACGTGACCGAGGACGTCATGAACGCCGCCTTCGAGTACTACGCGTACATCACCGAGGTCATGGAGGAGCGTCGTGCCCGACCGGGCGACGATCTGGTGAGCAAGTTCATGCATGGGGGAGGCGAGGGTGAGTCGCTCGACGACGCGCACGTAGTGGGCAATGCCCTCCTTCTTCTCGTGGGTGGAAACGAGACCACTCGCAACGTGATCGCCGGCGGATTCGAGGCCCTCATCCGTCGTCCCGATCAGTTGGCGTGGGCGGCGGCGTCGCCCGAAAATCTGGCCGTCGCCATGGAAGAGATGTTGCGTTGGGTCTCACCCATCAATCAGATGAATCGCACGACCACCCACGACGTCGAGGTGCGCGGAGTCACCATCCCGGCCGGTTCGCAGGTGCTCATGCACTATCTGTCGGCCAATCGCGACGAGGACGTCTTCGAACGCGCCGACGAATTCGACGCCCGACGCACTCCGAACCCGCACATCGCCTTCGGGTGGGGTCCGCATCTGTGCCTGGGTGCGAGTCTGGCTCGCCTCGAACTCACGTCGATCTTCCGCGAGATGCTGTCACGTCTGAAGAACGTGCGTTTCGCCGATCCGAGTTTCGAACCCGAGTACAGCCACGCTTCCTTCGTCCGCGGTATTCACTCCTTGCCGATTCGATTCGACGCGGCCTGACGCACGGCGTCGTTCAGGATCGTTCTTCGCGCAGCGCCGAGCGGCGCACCTTTCCGGCGTCGTCGCGTACGGCGTGGTCGACGAACTCGAACGTTCGCGGAATCTTGTAGCGCACGAGGCGTTCGGCGAGGAAGGTGCGCATCTCGTCGTCGGTGACCGGGCCCGACACCTGCACCATCGCGTGGACACGATTGCCGAGATCTTCGTCGGGGAGTCCGATGACGGCTGATGACACCACGAGCGGGTGTTCGGAGAGGGCGTTCTCGATCTCGGCCGGGTAGATGTTGGCGCCTCCCGACAGGATCATGTCGCCGCGACGATCGGTGAGATACACGTATCCCTCGTCGTCGATCGACCCCATGTCGCCGAGACTCTCCCAACCATCGGGAGTCTTGCGGGCCTCGGCGCCGAGGTAGCGATACGTGACGCGGTCGTTGCGCATGAAGATCTCACCCACGGTGCCACGGGGAAGTTCTTCGTAGGTCTCGGGATCGAGCACCTTCATCTCGCCGGTGACCACTCGACCGACCGATCCACGATGGGTCAGCCACTCGTCACCCCGGATGATCGTGACCGCTTGTGCTTCGGTTCCGGCGTAGAGCTCGAAGATCTTCTCCCCACCGAGCCAGTGGCACCACTCTTCTTTGAGCCACGGCGGACAGGGAGCGGCCATGTGCCAGACGACGGAGAGCGACGACAGGTCGTAACGGTTCTTCACGTCGTCGGGAAGTCGCGAGATGCGCGACATCATGGTCGGCACGAAGAGGATCCAGTCGGCGTGATGACGCTCGACCGCGGCAAGAGTCGCCTCGGCATCGAAGTTCGGCAGGATCACGAGATGGTTGCCGTGGAAGAGGGAACCGGCTCCGAAGGAGAACGGTGCGTTGTGGTACAGCGGCCCGGGGATGCACACCACTCCGTCGACTCGCTGACCCATGCCAGGTGCGCCGACGTTGACGACGCCGGGATCGCCGGCCACGATCAACTTCGGACGACCGGTCGAACCACCCGACGTGGGCGCCTTCATGGCCGGTGCCGTCGTGTCGGGGAGCGGACCATCGGCAATCGAGGAGTCGGGTCGGTAGCCGATCGGAACCGTACGTCGATTCGGATGGGCGGCGGCGTCGGCTCCGACCACGAGCGACGAGTCGGCCAGTTCGACGATCGCCTGGCGCTCGCGATCGGGAAGTCGATAACTCACCGGTTGGGGAATGGCACCGAGTTTCCAGGCGGCGATGCACGCTTCGTAGAACGCGACCGAGTTGGGAAGGGCCACGGTCACGAAACTTCCGTGCGTCACGCCGAGATCGGCGAACGCACGTGCCAATCGATTGGTCCGCTTCTCGAGTTCACCGCGAGTGACCGAATCGTCCCCGCAGGTGATCGCCGGCCGATCGGGATTCTCGGCCGCCTTGTCGGCGAGGGCTTGCATGATCGAGACGATGGCCATGGGTTGAACTCCGGTTCGGGCGGGGGACGAAAAGTTTGTCAGTGCGAGTCGAGCGCGGCGCGCCAGGTGCGATGCCAATGTTGCAACATCGGCTCGTTCGTGCCGAAGACGAACTGCTTGAGGCCCATTTCCGCACCCCGTTGGCACTGCTCGGCGGCCGGGAAATCCTCCTTGCCCACCACGACGGCAGCGAAGTCCGCGCCGGCCTTGCGGGCGGCCCGCTCTTCGTCGGTCTGCGTGGGACGGATCGACGCCTCGGTGAGATCGACGGTGCATTCGCCGACGGTGCGGCCGGGATAGATGCGGAACATCTGACAACTGACCGGTGTCTCGAGAAGGACGACCGACGGGAACAAGGTGTGCACGATGCTGATGGGAGCGATGTCGGGCCAGTGCTCCTCGGGCAGTTCGGCGATGGCCTCGATGCCCTTGGTGGGGAAACCCCATCGACCGTGACGGCCGAACGAATCGAAGATCGGATGATGCAGGACGAGTTCGAAGAGTGTCTCGCGGTGCAGATAGTTGACGTGGTAGGTCTCGAGATTCACGTCGAAGGCGATCTTCCAGTTCGAGCGCAGGTTCCACGAGTGGTGGCAGATCACTTCGTGCGTGTCGTAATTGCACCACCGCAGTTCGGGCTCGATGTCGGCGAACGCGGCAGCTGGGTCGTCGTTCTCGGTGAGTCCGACGGCGATGAGTCCGGCCACGTCGGCAATCGGCAGGGGTTCGAGTCCGAGAGTCATGCGATCGATCTCGTCGAAGGCGTACGAATCGGGTTGTCCGGCGAGTGAACCGTCGAGGGCGAACGACCATGCGTGGTACGGACACGTGAGACGGCGAGCCTCGCCGCAACCATCGGCCACTTGTGCGCCGCGATGCGTGCACGCGTTCTTGAAGGCGCGCAGCACTCCGTCGTCGGCGCGGGTCACGAGCACCGGATGGCCGGCGACGTTCTTGGTCACGAAGGTGCCGGGTCGGGGCAGTTCGCCGGTCCAGCCGACGATGTGTGAGCCCCGGCGGAAGAAGACGTCGAGTTCCTTCTCGAAACGAGCCTGATCGGTGAACACCGTCGCCGGTTCGGTCATCGCGTGCGGGGCGTGCTCGAGCGTCTTGCCTCGGTAGTTGTCGACCATGCGTCGTACGAGCGCGCGCGGGAAGCGCTCGGTGCTCGTGCGCAGATCATCGCCCAGTGCGGTCATCTCGTCCCCCTCGTCGATCCGAGGGGACCCCTCCCACCCGGTTCAGGAAATTGTGCCAGACAAACCGGGGTGATTCGTCATCTCGATGAAGATCGCCGAGCAGGTGGCGATGCGTGGCGAGTCGGGCCGGTCTTCGCGGAGTTCGGACTCGATGAAGAGCTTGCGACCCTCTCGCCGGTCGAGCCAGGCGGAGATCACGAGTGGCGTGTGGAGCGGTGAGCCGGCCTCGTAACGAATCGAGAGTTGGCCGGTGTAGGCGATGATCTGGTGCATGTTGAGAACGAAGCCGAGCGCGTCGTCGAAGGCCAGCGCCACCATGCCGCCGTGAGCCCGTTGGGGCGGCCCTTCGTCCGCGGAACCGAAGACGAATCGAGCTCGAATGCGATCTCCGTCGCGATGCACGACCATGTCGAGGCCGTGCGGACTTCCCGCTCCCGATCCGGGCCGGGCCAGATGGCTCGCCAATTTCTCGCCGTCGCGGGCTTCGATCTGCAGCGACTTGCCGAAGTGCGACAGATCGCGCACGCGGGGCGGATCCGCTTCGAGATCGGCCGCGATGCGCTCGAGTTCTTTGGCGGCCGATTCCATGTCGTCGATCGACGTTTCGCGACCCACGGCCGCATGACCGAGACGGCGAATGGCCGCGCCCAGTCGAATTCGGGCCGCGTCGTAGACCGGATCGAGTCCTTCGGGGTGGCTCACTCTTCGATTCTCGTCGTGTCGAGTTGCCGCAACCAACCCCGGGAGACCAATGCCACGATCACCACGCCGAGAGCCACGGCGTCGGCGGCCACGGCGAATCTCATCGAGACGACGTCGCCGAGTCGGCCGAGAACGAAGGCGCCGATCGGAATGCCGCCGAGGATTCCGAGCACGTAGAAGCTCATGGTGCGACCCCTCACATGGTCGGGTACCGCGCCCTGGATCAGTGTGTTGAGCGCGACCGCCATCTGCAGATGTCCGAGACCGCCGATGAAGTACGCAGTGATCCCGAGCCAATACCACGACGTGAGAGCCACGAGAGCCGCGTTGCCGGCGAAGAGGAAGAGTGACACGAGCACGAAGGTCGATCGCCGGATTCGGTCGCCGATCGCGACCGAGAGCACCGACGACGTGACCGCGCCGAGTCCGAGCGCCACGAGCAGGCCGGCGTTGTCGGTCGAGGGACGGTCGAAGATGCGGTTGGCGATCGCTGGTGTGACGTATTGCAGTGATTGACCGCACAACGAACCAACGAACGCCAGGATCACAGCGATGCGCAACGGGAGATTGCGCCAGACGTAACGGCCGCCCTCGCGCAGAATCTCGCTGACCTTTCGATCTCCGTGATGAACGATCGTCTGACGCGGTCGGGTCACGGTGAGTGCGGCGATCACGAGGAGATAGGTCGAGGCGTTGATGAAGATCGCGGCTCCGGTGCCGAGGGTCGAGATCACCAGCCCGGCCAGACCAGGACCGATCGCGCGCGCGAGCGTGAACTGCACCGAGTTCAGGCGCACCGCTTCCAGCATGAGATCGGACGGCACGAGCAGTGGGACGAAGCTCTGCCACGCGGCGGTCTGGAAACCCGTGGCCACTCCACCCACGAGACCGAGACCCACGATCAGCCAAGGAGAGATGTCGCCGGAGCTGTAGGTGATCCAGAGAACGAAGGCCGTCGTCATCTGAACCAATTGGGTGAACATCAGGATCGTGCGACGGCTCACCCGGTCGGCCAACACACCGGCGTGCGGTGTGAGGAAGACGGCTGGGATCAGCGCCGCCACCGATGCGACGCCGAGCCAGGTGGACGAATCGGTCAGGTCGAAGAGGAGCGCAGGAACCGCGACCATCTGCATCCAGCCGCCGGCGTTGCTGATGGCGGCGGCCGTGAAGAAGTAGGCGAATTCGCGGTGCTTGAGAGCCGCGAGTGCACCACTGCGTCGCGGTGGCGCGTCTCCGACGGGAGTCGGGTCGGACGCGGTCACAGGTCGGGAATCGGGAAGTTGAAGTTAGTGGTGAGGACGCCACCGTCGACGGCCAGGACCTGGCCCGTGATGTAGCTCGAAGCGTGCGACGCGAGGAAGAGAACGGCGGCGGCGATGTCGTCGGGTTCGCCGAGTCGACGCAACGGCGTGGCGTCTTCGATCGACTTCTTGAGAGCCGGATTGGCGGCCACTACTTCGAGCGCTTCGGTGAGGATGGCGCCCGGAGCCACGGCATTGACACGGATCTTCGGATTGAGGTCGGCGGCCATGAGGTGCACGGCATGATCGAGAGCGGCCTTGGCACTGCCGTACGCGACGTAACCACGACCGACCACGTGTCCGATCGCCGACGACACCATGACGACTGATGCTCCACCGACGCGATCGGCACTGGCTGCGGCGAGATGCGGAACGCAGGCCCGAACGAGACGAAGACCGTTGACCACGTTGTTCTCGAAGGCGTTGCGCAGATCCTTGTCGGAGGTGTTCATGAACGGTTGCGGCATCGAACCACCCACCACGCTCACGACCACGTCGAGACGACCCAATTCGGCGATGGTGCGAGAGACGGCGGACTCGATGGCATCGGCATCATTGGCGTCGGTCGGGATCGCGATCGCGCGACGGCCCATGGCGCGTGCGCGGGCGGCCACGTTCTCGATCTGCTCGGTGCTACGGGCGAGCACTGCGACATCGGCCCCGGCCTCGGCGAGTGCGAGAGCACTCGCGGCACCGATGCCGCGACCGGCTCCCGACAACAACGCCACGCGTCCCGACATGTCGAACGACGAACGAACACTCATGACGACCTCCTAGACCAGCCAGCGGCTCAGTGACTCGATCACGCACACCGGCTTGCTGCCACCTTCGACTTCGATCGTGATCACGATCGTCGTCTGCAGTCCGCCGGGGACCTCGGACACCGCCGTGAGTTCGGCGCCGGCGCGAACGCGTGATCCGACCTTCACCGGCGACGGGAAGCGCACCTTGTCGACGCCGTAGTTCACTCCGGCCGAGAACCCCTGCACGTCGACGATCTGGGGCAGGAAGAAGTTGGAGAGCGACAGTGTGAGATAACCGTGCGCGATCGGGGCCCCGAACGGCCCGGCGGCGGCCCGCTCGACATCGACGTGGATCCACTGATGATCACCTGTCGCATCGGCGAAGAGGTTCACGCGATCCTGTTCGACGGTGATCCATTCGGAGTGACCGAGGTGTTGCCCGAGGTGGGCGCGCACGTCGTCGGGGCCGTTCAACACGGTGGAAGGCATGGAGCTCCTCGTCAGCGGACCGGTGAACCGGTGAGGGATTCGAGTACGTCACCGGCTTCGGCGATGATGCGTTGCACGAGTTCGGCGCACGTGGGCAGATCGTCGATCACGCCGACCACCTGACCGCTCGCCATCACACCGCTTTCGGTGCGCCCGTCGACGAGTGAGGTCTTGAGCAACATCGGCGTGTTGGCCGCCATCACCATCTGGGTCCAGGTGAGGTCCATCGACTTGCGCATGGCCAGGCCCTCGCGGAGCATCGCCCCGATCGGGGTGCCGGTCATTCGCTTGAAGCGCAGGGCATTGACGGCCGCACGAGGGAGAGCCAGCAGGCGCGCTCCGCCACCTTCGAGTTGATCGACGAGTTCGGTGCGCAACACGCGATGCGGGACACCGTCGACCTGGGTGCTCACGACGGTGTCGAGCACTCCCTTGCCGAGGTAGTAGTCCTTCACGGCTTGCGGTACCGACGAATCGCTGGTGAGCAAGAAGCGTGTGCCCATTGCGACACCCGAGGCTCCGTAGGCGAGCGCCGCGACGAGTCCTCGTCCGTCGAAGAATCCGCCGGCGGCGATCACCGGAATACGACCCTGTACGGCGTCGACGACCTGGGGGAGAAGAATCGTGGTGGGAACCGCGCCGGTGTGTCCGCCACCTTCGCCACCTTGCACCAGAACCGCGTCGACGCCCCATTCGAGAACTTTCTCGGCGTGGCGCTTGGCGCCGATCGACGGAACGACGACCAGGCCGGCGTTCTTCAGTCGAGCGATGAGGTCGGGCTTGGGCGCCTGGGCGAACGACGCGACTTTCACACCTTCGTCGATCATGAGCGAGATGCGATCGTTGACGTCGGATGAATCGGCGCGCAGATTGACGCCGAACGGTCGAGTGGTGCGCGACTTCACTTCGGCGATCGACGACTTCAACTGATCGAAGTCCATCGTCGCACTGGCCAGGATGCCGAGCGCGCCTGCGTTCGCCGTGGCGCTCACGAGTTTGGGTCCGGCGACCCAACCCATGCCGGTCTGGACGATCGGATACTCGACGCCGAACAGGTCGCAGAGCGGAGTGCGCAGACGCGGATGCATGCTCACGACGGTAGTTCGCGGTGTCGCAGTCCGCGGGGGTCGATGCGCTCGATGGCGGCCATCTCTTCGTCGGTCGGTCCGCGACTCACCGGCACGCTCGACGGAACCTGGAGTTCGAAACCCGTGTTGGCGATCACGTCGTCGGCCGACACGCCGGGATGCACCGACACGAGTCGCATGGCGTGACCCGGCCCACCGAAATCGAGAACGGCGAGATTGGTGATCACGCGTCGAAGGTCGTGGCGAGCGGCGATGAAGCCGCCCAACTTCGCAGCACGGTCGTAACCGACACCACTCACCATGTCGACCTCGGGAACGAACACCGACGACTGGTGTTTGGGGACGAAGAAACTCGTCGCGTTGTTGACCGTGTTGCCGGGCCCGCCACGGACGCCGAGCAACTGCGCCTTGGGCTTGGCCCACGGGCCGATGTTGGCGATGTTGGTGTTACCGAAACGATCGATCTGGCTGGCGCCCATCATCACGTGTCGACGGCCGCCCCACAGCGTGTCGAACACCTGGCGGAACGGGATCCAACCTTCGACGGTCTTCTGAGTCGATCCGATCGGGAGATCGCCAGCGACGAAGAAAGCCTCTCCGTCGGAGACCATCAGATCGGGCTCGAAGGTGGCACGAGCGAGACGTGCGCCGAGCATGGGCATTGTTCCCATGCCGGAAGCGAAGATCTCGCCGTCTCCGCGCCACGCTTCGGCGCAGGCGACGGCGACGACGTCGGCGAGGGCGGTGCTGACGGTGTCGCTCATGACTTGGCCTCCTTGGCGGCAGCGACTTCGGCTCTCCAGGACGCGACCTGCTTCTGATACTCGGCTTCGGACCCAGCGAGGAAACGGTCGCTGAACGCCTTCCACGAATCGGCATCACGCGCGGCATCGACGTAGGCCTTCTGGAACGCTTCGTCACGTCCGTAGTCGGGTTCGCAGGTGGTGAAGTGCGCTCCGTTGGGTGCTTCGATCACGCCGTCGACCATCGAACGGTTGATCTTCAGGGTGTGGAACGTGCCTTCGGTGAGCAGTTGTTCGGTGGGCACGATCTTCTCGGTGCTCACGAAGCGACGACCGGGCTCGCAGGCGGCGAGGAACAGATCGTCGAAGTAGAGGTCGGGTCCGAGGAACTGCGCGTTGCCACGCGCGTCGGATCGATTCAGGTGCACGAAGGCCGCATCGAGGCGAATCGCCGGAACAGCAAGCAGCTCTTCGCCGTCGGCGTAGGGCGAGCGAACGGTCTTGAGGGACGAATTCACGTCCATGACTCCACTGCCGAGTCCGGCGCGAGTGGGGAGGAACGGCAGTCGCAACGATCCGGCGTAGAGCGCCCACTGCAACATGCCTTCGTCGTATTCGACCGGCTCGGGAATCGAGCCACTCTGCCGTGCCGCACGGAAATGGGGTTCGAGGGCGATCGAGTCGAGTGACACGAAGCCGTACACGAGTCGACGGACCTTGCCCGCCGCGCAGAGCAGACCCACGTCGGGTCCGCCGTACGACACCACGGTGAGATCACGAACGTCGGTGCGAAGAAGTGCACGAACGAGACTCATCGGCTTGCGTCGGCTTCCCCATCCGCCGATACCGACGGTCATGCCACTCTCGATCGTGGCGACGGCCTGATCTTCGGTGAGGATCTTGTTCTTGGGTGCGTTGGCCATCAGGAATCGGCCTTCTTGCGCTTGTCGGTGCCGGCGAAGTCGTCACGAAGTTCGTCGGACACTCCGGTGAGGTTCAGTTCGAAGGTGAAACCTTGTTCGAAGCGGTAGCTGCGCTTCACGTCCCAGAGATCGATGCCGTTCAGACTTTCCTTGGCGGCGCGGATGACGGTCGGGTGCTTGGCGGCGATGTTCTCGGCCACTTTCATCGCGGCGTCGCGCAATTCGGCCCGCGGTACGACTTCCAGAACGCTTCCGTAGGCGTGGAGTTCGGCGGCGGTCGCCGTGGCCGAGGTGTACACCATGGCGCGCATCTTGTGCTGGGGAACCAGACGAGCGAGGTGCGTGGCCGCTCCGAGCGCGCCGCGGTCGACTTCGGGAAGACCGAAGAAAGCGTCGTCGCTCGCGACGATGACGTCACTGTTGCCCACGAGCCCGATGCCACCACCCACGCAGAATCCGGCCACCGCCGAGATCACGGGAACGGGACAGTCGTACACGGCGGCGAAAGCGGCGAAGCATCCGTTGTTCGCGCCGATGAGAGCGTCGAAGCCCTCGGTGTTCTGCATCTCTTTGATGTCGACACCGGCGTTGAATCCTTTGCCTTCGGCCCGGAGCACCACGACGCGGCATTTCGGATCGCGTCCGAACGCGGTGACGGTGTCGGCCAGTTCGAACCACTGGGCGACGGTGAGGGCATTGACCGGGGGGCAGTTCATGACCACTTCGGCGATTCCGTGGTCGTTGAGAGAGGACGTGATCGGCACGGGTCGAGCGTACTGCCCATCTGACGAGTCGTCAGATACGAGACGTCGGCCGAGGTGAGGGGCCGGTAAGGTCGCATTCGTGGCACTCACGATCGACTTCGCGGGGCGGGTCGCCCTCGTCACCGGAGGCACCAAGGGTGTGGGCCGGGGGATCGCCCAGCGTTTCGCCGACGCCGGCGCGACGGTCGTCGTCTGCTCCCGACGCATCCCCGACGACGTCCCGGCCGGCTGGACCGCCTTGCCCGTCGACCTGCGGGAATCCGAGGCCGCCACAGCGTTCGTCGACGATGTGGTCGCTCGCTTCGGTCGTCTCGATTTCGTGGTCAACAACGCC
>JBEDFW010000096.1:0-7626 GCA_041174985.1 Actinomycetota bacterium
CCGGTGGGGACGCCCGGAATCGAACGGCGGTCGAGCGGCACGTCCGTCTCGGCGAGGGGGTCGACGCGGCCTACGGCACGATCGTGTTCGATCCCCAGACATCGGGTGGATTGCTGGCCGCCGTCGATCCGGCGAGTCTCGACGACGTCGTCGGTGACGACAGTCCGTTCGTCGTCATCGGTCGTGTCGAATCGGGACCGGCCGGCATCGTGGTGGCCTGAGGAAGTCGTGCCCGACGAGCGACCCACACGCGAGGTCGAGCGTTCGCTGCTCGCCGACGGTCATCGAGTGATCGTCGGGGTCGACGAAGTGGGCAAGGGGGCGTGGGCCGGACCGCTCGCCGTCGGTGTCGCCGTGATCCCGGCCGAAAGCGACCCGCCGGCCGCCGTCGAGCGACTGATTCGTGATTCGAAGTCGATCACCGAGAAGAGACGCGAGGCCATGTTCGACGAACTCGCGACGTGGTGCGTCGATTGGTCGGTCGGTATGGCGTCGGCCGACGAATGCGACGCGCTCGGCATGTCGCGTGCGCAGCGTCTCGCCGTGTCACGAGCGATCGAAGGTCTCGATGTGAGAGCCGATGCCGCGGTGGTGGACGGACCGTGGGATTTCGTGTCGCCGCTCGTTGCGCGCGTCACGCCGTTGGTCAAGGGTGACACGAAATGTCTTTCGGTCGCTGCGGCGTCGATCCTGGCCAAGGTCACGCGTGATCGACTGATGCGCGAACTGGCGACCGATTTCCCGATGTACCGGCTCGAATCCAACAAGGGATATCCGTGCGCTTGGCACCGGGCCGGGCTCTTCGCGCTCGGTCCGTCCACGATCCATCGACGCTCCTGGGCGTTCATGGATGCCCTCGGCTACTGGGGCGGGCTGAGATCCTCCCCGTGAGTTGACGAGATACCCCCAGGGGTATAAAGTGCGAAGCGCTCGATACCCAAGGGAGTATGCACATGACATCGACCGAGACCCCGTACGGAACGCCCGACACGGTCATCCCCCACGACACACCGACCCAGTCCTCGCCGGGTGGCCGACGGCCCCTGTTCGACCGTTTGGCGCGTTTCGCAGTTCGCCGCCGACGACCGGTGATGTTGGTCTGGGCGGCGGTGGTCATTGCCGCCGCCCCGCTCGCCATCGGGTTGTCAGGGGCCCTGTCGGGAGCCGGTTGGGAGGCCCAGGGGTCGACGGCGCAACGAGTGCGCGACGAATTGCGATCCGACTTCCCGATGGTGGGAGCCGAATCGGCGATCGTCGTCGTGAGCCAACCCGAATCCTTCTCCGACGATCCGTCGGTCGTCGCCGACCTCGTCTCGGAACTGTCGGCCGAAATCGGTGGCGACATGGTTGCTGGTCTGGCCGACCCCACTCGACTTCCTCTCGAGGCCGGACTGGTGTCGAGTGACGGTCGCACGATCATGATCCCGGTGTCGCTCGCTTTTGAACGCGACGCCGATCTCCCAGAAGCCGCGAACGACCTCATCCACTTCGTCGAAGATCGTGAACTTCCCGCAGGAGTTCGGGCCGAGGTGACCGGTGAATGGCCGGTCTGGAGCGATTTCAACCACGCCAACGAAGAGGCGTTGCACAAGGCCGAGCTCCTGTCGGGATTGCCGACCCTCGTTCTTCTCTTCATCGCTTTCGGAGCGGCTCTCGCCGCGGGAATTCCGCTCATCCTGGCCGTCGCCGGTATCGCCGTCGGGTTCGCCGGACTCAATCTGTTGACAGCCGTGACTCCATTGTCGGTGTGGTCGATGAACTTCTCGATGATGATCGGACTCGCGGTCGGTATCGACTACTCGCTCTTCATCGTGACTCGTTATCGAGAAGAACGTGAGGACGGCCATGCGTGTGAAGATGCGATGGCCAATGCCCTCATGTCTTCCGGTAAGGCCGTCTTCTTGTCGGCATTGACCGTCATCATGTCGCTCGCAGCGATCTTCGTCGTCCCGATCATGGTCTTTCGATCCATGGCCCTCGGCATGATTCTCTCGGTCACCGCTGTCGCACTCGCCTCCATCACACTGCTGCCGGCGGTTCTCGCCGGCATGGGTGACCGAGTGTTGGTGAAGAAAGGCGAACCCGATCTCGATCGCGCTTCGGAAGGGCGCTGGGCGCGTTGGACCGGAGCGGCTCTCAAGCGCCCCGGAATCACCCTGGTTCTCGGCCTGCTGTTGTTGCTCGGCCTCGGTGCCCCCGCGCTGGGAATGGATCTCGGCATGCCGGGTGCTCGCGTGGTCGACGAGGGGCGTTCGAGTCGAGACGGATACGAGCTCGTTACGGCGGCCTTCGGAGAGGGTGCGGCCGCCCCTCTGTTCATCACGACACCGATCGGTACCGAAGACGCGGTGAGCGAGATCGTCGGCGCGGACGAAAACGTGATCGTCACGGCAACCGTGGCGACGAACGAGGAAACCGGTCGTTCGGTGATTCGTGCGTTCGGGCGTACTGGTCCGGAGGACGAGCGAACGGGTGAGATGGTCGAGCGGATTCGCCGTTCACTCGAGACGAGTCACCCCGAGACGCAAGTGGGAGGACCTGCTTCGCAGAATTACGACCTGACCGAGTCGCTCACGGGTAAGGCCCCCCTCGCCATCGGGATCATCATGCTCGTCGCATTCCTCCTTCTCCTGGTGGTGTTCCGGAGCGTGGCGATCGCTGTCAGTTCGATCATCCTCAATCTGATCGGAGTCGCCGCCAGCTTCGGCTTCGCCACCATCGTGTTCCAGCACGGAATCGGGGCCGGACTGCTCGGTATCGAGCATCAGGGCTTCGTCGACGCCTGGGCGCCGATCTTCTTCTTCGCGCTGTTGTTCGGATTGTCGATGGACTACCAGTTGTTCCTTCTGGCGGCGATTCGCGAACGCTACGAGTCGACTGGAGACACGCAGCGAGCGATTCGAGAGGGCATCGCCCGGACCGGTCGGCCGATCACGAACGCGGCCTTGATCATGATCGTCGTCTTCGTGGCCTTCGGGGTCACCGGACCGATTCCACCGACGGAGCTCGGAGTGACTCTCGCTCTTGCGGTCCTACTCGACGCGACGATCATTCGCATGATGTTGGTGCCGTCGGTGATGGGCCTTCTCGGCCGCCACAACTGGTGGATTCCGCGGTGGCTCGACAAGCGCTTGCCCAAGGTCCACTTCTCCCATTGAGACGTGGGGCGCGAGCGGTGCGACGAATGCTCAGGACTTCTGGGTTCCGACCTTCAAGTCCTTGAACGCGCTCGTCGAGTCGATACCCGGATCCTTGGGCAGTCCGAGAACGCGCTCGGCCAGGATGTTGCGCATCACTTCGTCCGAACCGCCGGCGATGCGTCCGCCGGGTGTGCCGAGAATCAACTGACTCCAGGCGTAGGTTCCCCATTCACCACTGTCGGCCACCAACTTGGTGCCGAGGAGATGCGACAGGAAGTCACCCATGCGACGCATGTTGTCGGTGCCGACCAACTTGGCCATGCTCAGTTCGGGTCCGGGCATCTGGCCGGCCTTGATCTTGTCGAGCGCACGCTGATTGTTGTAGGCCGCGACCTTGTTGTTGATGATCAGATTCGCCAATTCGTCGCGCAGCACCGGATCGTCGGAGACGCCGTAGAACTTGGCCATCTCGATGACGCGAGCGAAGAGGTTCACCCCGCCACCGCCCCCACCGGCTCCGATGGCGGCCCGCTCGTTCATGAGAGTCGTGAGGGCCACGTTCCAGCCGTTGTTGACGTCGCCGAGGCGCTGATCGTCACGGACGCGCACTTCGGTGAAGAACACTTCGTTGAACGACGCACCGCCGGTCATCTGGCGCAACGGACGGATCTCCACGCCGGGTGCTTTCATGTCGACGACGAACCCGGTGAGACCCTTGTGCTTGGGGAGGTTCACGTCGGTACGCGCGATGATCTCGCCGATGTCGCTGTAGTGAGCGCCACTCGTCCAGACCTTCTGGCCGGTGATGATCCATTCGTCACCGTCGCGCTCGGCCTTGGTGGAGAGGCTCGCCAGATCGGAACCGGCTCCGGGTTCGCTGAAGAGCTGACAGCCGATGATGTCGCCGCGGTACATCTTCTGCAGGTACGCGTCACGAGCGACCGACGAGCCGTGAGCGAGGATCGTCGGTGCGACCATGCCGAGGCCGATGGTGAAGCAACTCATGTTCGGGATCTCGAACCTCGACTCGAGCGAGTCGTACACGCGCTGATACGCGGCCGGTAGTCCGCGTCCGCCGAAATCGGTGGGTCCGGTGATCCAGCCGAAGCCGGCATCGAATCGCTTGCGACGCCACTCCTGGGCGCGCGCCACGTCGAGTCGTTCACTGTCGCGATCCTTCTCCTCGAACATCGCCACTTTGTCGGAGCCCTCGCCCCAGACGAACTTCTTCTCGGCCTGTTTGCGCTTGGCGTTGGCTTCGAGGAACGACAATGCTTCGGCCTCGAAATCGGACAGGGACGGATGTGCACCGGATGTCGTCGACATGGGCGTCACCGTACCGGTGGCGACGACCCGGTCTCGATTCGGGAGGCGTGGCGAATGCCCCACTAAGGTGGGTGCATGGGTCAGCCCGTCCTCGTCGTCGAGAAGCCGAGTCGCCGTCCGGGCATCGTTCGCTTCGAAGCCAATCGCAACCTGTCCGGCATGGGCCACGAGAAGTTCGTGATCGGTGAGACCTCGGCGCACGCCGCGGCCGACACGCCGTCGGCCGAACTGGCTCGCCGACTCTTCGCCACCGGTCGAGTGGCGGGAGTGCACGTGTACCTGAACATGGTCACCGTCGATCTCGAGAAGGGTTTCGACTCGGCGGGATTGGCCGATGTGGTCCGCGACCTGTACCAGTACTGGAAGCCGGGGATGGAGCCGCCGGCGTTCGAGGATCTGGTTCCCGAGGCCGAAGCCGCCCCGGCGGCGGCGGTCGATGCCGGTGGCGATCCGAAGTTGGCCGAAGCCCTGAAGAAGGTTCCGGCTCATTTGCTCGAGCGCAGTCGAGCGGCCCGGCAACGCCTGAAAGGCTGATTTCGCCCCGTTTTCGGGGGTGACGAGAATTCCTGTGTTTTTCCGGGGCACGATCACGCACCGGAAACCCTGTGGATTTAGCATTTTCCCGTGACAACCGAGCCTCTTTCGCTGGACGAAGCAGCGGGGCTCCTCGGCGTCCACTACATGACGGCTTACCGCTACGTGCGCCAGGGCAAGTTGGCGGCCACTCGGGTCAAGGGCGTCTGGCAGGTCTCCCCGCACGCGCTGGAGGAATTCCGACGCCGGTCCGAGGAGCGTCTGACGATGCCGCGTTCGGGTGTCGACGCGCGACGCACCGGCGATTACGTGAGTGAGTTGTTGCGTTGTCTCATCAATGCCGATGCGGGTGGCTCGTGGCAGGTCGTGCAACGGGCGATCGATGCCGGAAGCGACATGGAAGAGGTGTACCTCGAGATCGTGTCCCCGGCTCTCGCGGCGATCGGAGATCAGTGGTCGCGCGGTGAAATCGACATCTCGGTCGAACATCAAGCGACGGCGATCGTGACACGCCTGGTTGGTCAATTGAGTCCGCGTTGCGTCCGTCGTGGTCGTCGCCGCGGTGACATCCTGATCGGTGGTCCGGCCGGCGAACGACATGCTCTCGCCCTCGCCATGCTCGCCGATCTTCTGCGTCTCGAGGGTTGGGAAGTCTTCGACTTGGGAGCCGACACTCCGGCCAACTCGTTCGTCCACGCGGCATCGCGCATGTCGGGCCTCACGGCCGTCGGAGTGAGTGTCACGACTCCGGTCGCGGTTCCTGGCGCCGTCGAAGTGGTGCAGGCTCTGCGTCGAGCCATCGGCGACGAAGTTCCCGTCGTGCTCGGTGGCGCGGCCATCAGTGACGCCGACATGGCCCGTGAACTCGGGGCGGACTTCTATGCCACTGGCGCCCGGGGTTTCGTGGAGTTCCTGAACGGGCTGTCGGGTCGCACGAGCCGGACCCGTCCGGCGTCGGGTCGCTCCAACACCCCCTCCAGCGAGAATCAGACCAGCGACAACTGACGGCCGGGCTCGATCGAACACCTGTTCGATACAGTCGGCCCCATGGATCCCGTTGCCGGTCGAAGTTCCGCTCTGGCTCGTCTGCCGGCCCGCGTCGCCACCGACGTCACGACGGCGTCGACCGCCGTGCTCGCTCGTGAGCGCAATCTGCCGGTCCACCCCGTTCTCACTCCGTTGCTCGCGTCCGGACTCGTGCGCGGTCAGACGGTCGTGTGCGCCGGATCGGCATCGGTCTCGTGCGCCCTGGCCCTGCTCGTCGCTCCGACTCGGCAGGGTTCGTGGGCCGGAGTCATCGGCGTTCCGTCGTTGGGTGTGGCCGCAGCGGCCGACATGGGAGTCGATCTCGATCGGACGGTGTTCGTTCGCGGACGACTCGACGCTCATGGCGATCCGGCCAACGTTCTCGGCGCACTCGTCGACGGGGTCGATCTCGTGGTCACGTCGGCGCGCTTCGTGTCGTCACTGGCGCCGTCGTTGGTGCGTCGATTCACCACACGTCTGCAGTCGCGTGGTGCGGTGTGCATCGTCGTCGACGACACGCGCGCGATGTCGGGCGACGTACGAATCTCGACGCGTGTACGCGAGCTGACCGGTATCGGCGACGGACACGGCCACGTGTCCGCGCGGCGGGTCACCCTCGAGGTCGATGGTCGTCGTCACGAACGGTCGGTTCGTCGCGACGTGTGGCTGCCCGGCCCGTCGGGGTGTCCCGAAGAAGTTCGTGACGTCGCGTCACCCGAGATCGGACTCCGGGTCGTGTCGTGAGCACACCACCTCGGTGCGCGGTCGTCTGGTGTCCGGCCTGGCCCGTCACGGCGGCCGTTCTCGCCGGCGATGCCGCGCGTGGGCCGGTGTTCGACCCGAGTGCGCCACTCGCGGTCCTGCACGCCCGTCGGGTGCTGGCGTGCTCGGCGGCGGCGTCCCGTGAGGGTGTGCGCGTCGGCCAGACCAAACGTGAGGCCCAGAGTTCGTGTCCGCATCTGGTTCTCGTTCCGCACGATCCCGATCGTGACGCACGTTTCTTCGAGCCGGTGGTGCGGGCCGTCGGTGAACTCGTTCCGTTGCTCGACGTCGAGTCGCCGGGGTGTCTGCTCATGGCGACGCGCGGACCGTCGCGTTACGTCGGTGGTGACGAGAAGTTGGCCGAACGTCTGGTCGATCTGGCGACGCGCGGTCTGGTCGCAGCACGCGACGTCTCGGATGTCGGCGTCGGAATCGCCGACGGTCGGGTCGCCGCGTTGCTCGCCGCTCGCCGTTCCGCGGTTCTCCGACATCCGGTCGTCGTCCCCTCGAATGACACCGCCGCGTTCCTGGCTCCGCATCCGGTGTCGGCTCTCGTCACGACCGTGGGTGCCGATCCCGACGTGATCGATCTGCTCGGTCGTCTCGGTCTGCACACCTTGGGTCATCTCGCCGATCTGACGTCGGCACAACTCGTCGATCGCTTCGGTCGGTGGGGCGCCGACGTGTTCCGGGTGGTCACCGGGGCCGACGACACGCCGCCGTCGGCCCCGGTGACCACCCGGAACACGTCGGCGCCCCACCGACCGAAGCGATCGACGAGTTGTGCCGACGTCAGATCGGCGAGATGACCCAAGGTGTGCAGACCGAGACGACCGAG
>JBEDFW010000097.1:0-4616 GCA_041174985.1 Actinomycetota bacterium
AGGGTGAACCGATCCGAGGTGCCGGTGTGGCGATCGTGGCCAACATGGAGCGCAGTCTCAGCGTGCCCACGGCCACGAGTTTCCGGAACGTGCCGGCCAAGCTCCTCGAAGTCAACCGTCAAGTCATCAACGGCTATCGAGTCCGCCATGGCCTGAGCAAGGTGTCGTTCACCCATCTGATCGGTTATGCGATCGTGCGGGCCATTGCCGATGCGGTGCCGGTCATGAACAGTTCGTTCGTCGAAGGTGACGACGGCAAACCGCGGGTGATCCGTCATGAGCACGTCAATATCGGCCTGGCGGTCGACGTGGCGAAGTCCGATGGCTCCCGCACTCTGGTCGTTCCGGTGTTGCGCGACGCCGACACTCTCAATTTCGCCGAGTTCCTCGTGGCCTACGACGACCTCGTCCGCAAGGTGAAGCAGAACAAGTTGCAGGTCGCCGATTTCCAGGGGGCGACGGTCAGTCTCACAAATCCGGGAACCATCGGCACCGTGCAGAGCGTGCCGCGGCTCATGCCGGGTCAGGGTGTGATCGTCGGCGTGGGCACGATCGACTACCCGGCCGAATTCCAGGGCGCCGACGAGCGGGCCCTCGGAACTCTCGGCATCTCCAAGGTCGTCACCGTCACGAGCACCTACGACCACCGCATCATCCAGGGCGCCGAAAGCGGGCTCTTCCTGAAGCACGTGCACGAACTTCTGCTCGGAGAACACGGCTTCTACAAGTCGGTGTTCGCCAGCCTCGGCGTGCCGTACGAGGCCGTGAAGTGGCGCACCGACCACAACCCGCTCGACAGCGAAGAGTCGATGCTCGACAAGCAGATGCAAGTCGCCACGCTCATTCGCGTTCATCGCGTGCGCGGCCATCTCATCGCCGACATCGACCCGCTTCGTTGGAAGGATCCCAAGATGCCGGTCGAGCTCGACCCGGCCACGTACGGGCTCACCATCTGGGACCTCGAGCGAGAGTTCCTGACCGGCGGCGTGGCCGGTATCCCGCGCATGAGCCTGGGTGATCTGCTCGGCGTGTTGCGTGACGCGTACTGCCGGACCATCGGTGTCGAGTACATGCACATTCAGGACACCGAAGAGCAGCGCTGGATCCAGTCGCACTTCGAGGGTGTCGAGTTCCACCTCTCGAAGGACGACAAGCACCGGATCCTCGAACGACTCAACGCGGCCGAGGCCTTCGAGAAGTTCTTGGCCACCAAGTACGTGGGCACCAAGCGCTTCGGTCTCGAGGGGGCCGAGAGCCTGGTGCCGATCCTCGACGAAATCCTCTCGCTGGCCGCCGACAACGGGCTCGACTCGTCGGCGATCGGCATGGCGCACCGTGGTCGTCTCAACGTGCTCGCCAATGTGATGGGCAAGAGCCTCGAATCGCTCTTCAAGCAGTTCGAGGGTCATGTCGACCCCGAGACCGTCCAGGGCTCCGGTGACGTGAAGTATCACCTCGGCGCATCCGGGACGCATCGGAGCCCGCAGGGCAGTTCGATCAAGATCGAATTGGCGTCGAACCCGAGTCACCTCGAAACGGTCGATCCGATCGTGCTCGGCATGGTGCGAGCCCACCAGGACCAGATCGACCCACCGGGCTCCTTCCCGTCGTTGCCGATCCTCATTCACGGTGACGCGGCCTTCGCCGGACAAGGCGTGGTCCTCGAATGTCTGGCCATGAGCGACATCATGGGATATCGCGTCGGCGGAACCATTCACGTCATCATCAACAACCAGATCGGTTTCACCACCGCACCGCAATTCGCCCGTTCGTCCATCTACTGCAGTGATGTCGCCAAGACCGTTCAGGCACCGATCTTCCACGTCAACGGTGACGATCCCGAAGCCTGTCTGCGCGTGGCGCGCTTGGCTTTCGAGTATCGCCAGCGATTCCACAAGGACGTCGTGATCGACATGGTGTGCTACCGCCGTCACGGTCACAACGAAGGTGACGATCCGAGTTACACCCAGCCGCTCATGTACAAGGCCATCGCCGAGAAGCGCAGCGTGCGCAAGCTCTACGTCGAGGCGTTGGTCGGCCGTGGTGACATCACTCTCGAAGAGGCAGAGAAGGCACTCGACGACTTCCAGAGCAAACTGCAGGTCGCGCTCGACGAGACACGCGCGCATGCACCGGCTCCCACCAAGGTGGCCAAGCCGCCCCGACCCGTGGGTGTGCTGCCGCACGTCGAGACCGGTGTGGCGCGCTCCGTTCTCGATCGCGTCTTCCACAAACTCACCGACTATCCGGCCGGATTCACCGTGCATCCGAAGTTGGGTCGACAGTTCGAGACCCGCGCCAAGATGTACGAACAGGGTGAGGTCGAGTGGGCGACTGCGGAGGCTCTGGCCTTCGGATCACTCGTGGTCGAGGGATATCCGGTTCGTCTGGCCGGTGAGGATTCGCGGCGAGGAACCTTCAGCCATCGTCATGCCGCGTTGATCGACTACCAGGACGAGCGGGTCTGGATTCCTCTGTCCGAACTCGAAGGTGCCGAGAAGTTCTGGGTGTACGACTCGTTGCTCAGCGAGTACGCCGCTCTCGGGTTCGAATACGGCTATTCGCACGCCAACCCCGAAGTGCTCGTGCTCTGGGAAGCACAGTTCGGCGACTTCGTGAACGGGGCGCAGATCATCATCGACCAGTACCTGGTGGCCGCCGAGGACAAGTGGGGTCAGCGCAACGGTCTCGTGATGCTGTTGCCGCACGGCTACGAAGGTCAAGGCCCCGAACACAGCTCGGCGCGCATCGAACGCTTCCTCACTCTCTGCGCCGAGGACAACATCCAGGTGGTCAACGCCACGACGGCTGCTCAGTACTTCCATGTTCTTCGTCGTCAGATGCACCGTGAAGTGCGCAAGCCGCTCGTGATCTTCACACCCAAGCAACCGCTGCGTATGAAGGAGAGCCGTTCGCCGATCTCGGCCCTCGAACACGGATCGTTCCAGGAAGTCCTCGACGATCCCTTCGTCGCCGATCCGACCGCCGTGAAGCGCTTGGTCTTCTGTTCGGGCAAGGTCGCGTGGGACGCGATGGCCGAGCGCGACAAGCGGCAGGCTCCCGTCGCGGTGGTTCGCGTGGAGCAGCTCTATCCCTTCCCGATCGAGCAGATGTTCAACCTTCTCGGTCGTTATCCGAACGCCCGAGAGGTCGTGTGGTTGCAGGAAGAGCCGAGCAACATGGGTCCCTGGCACTTCGTCGAACATCGCGTGTGGCGAGTGAAGGAACAGGGTTACGACCTGCGTCACGTGGCGCGCGTGGCGAGCGGCAGTCCGGCCACTGGTTCGATGACGGTCCACCAACAGGAGTTGGCCGACCTCATGGACGAGACCTTCGCCGGTCTCTGATCGGCTCAGCTGCGCAGATCCAGACCCAGGATTCGCTCGAGGTCGCCGATCGCCTGATCGGCGCTCAGAACCTTGATGGTCGTCATCCCCATCGCTGCAGCCGGTTTCAAGTTGACACCGAGGTCGTCGAGGAAGACGCAGTGCCGTGGCTCGACGTCGAGAGCCTCACAGGCGATCTCGTAGAAGCGAACTTCGGGCTTGCGCACACCCACCTTGGAACTCTCGACGACGGCGTCGAAACGCGACATGACCGATTCGATGGCGGCGTCGCGTTCGGACCGTGGATCGGAGCGGTGGCCGGGGGAGTCGGCGTCGCGCATGTTGTTGGTGAGACATGCGGTTCGGAAACCGTGGGCGCGAACCCGGTCGAGGGCGTGCACCATTTCGGGCCGGATGTCACCCCGAAGGAGGGACAAGACGTCGGCGCCGCGAATCTCGAGACCACGGGCGCGAGCTTCGTGGGCGAAGGCCACGTCGAATTCGGCGGTGGTGATCTCACTGCGCTCGAAGCGGGCCCAGGCGTTGGTGTCGGGGTCGGTCGCGTTGATGGTGCGGATCACGTCGCGGGGGAGCCCCCGCTCGGATTCGTAGCGATTGAAGGCCTCGAAGGGGCTCGACAGGACGACCCCACCGAAGTCCCAGAGGACGGCTCGAAAGACCTGCTCAGTGGGGTTCTCAAGGGTCACAACCCGATCGTAGGGCGATACCGCCCGCGCCCCGTCACCAGTGGTTGACTAGACCCCATGGCTCGCCACGTGGTCGTCGACGGTTCCAACATCGCCACCGAAGGGCGGACCAAGCCCAGCTTGAAGCAACTCAACGAGGCGGTCATGGCCTTCATGGCCGAGAACCCCAAGGACACCATCACCGTGATCGTCGACGCGACCTTCGGTCACCGCATCGATCGCAAGGAAGTCGCTGAGTTCGACGAGGCCATCGCCAACAACGAATTGGTCGCCCCGCCAGCGGGCACCGTGGGTCGTGGTGATGCCTTCGTGCTGATGATCGCTCAGAAGGTGGGCGCCAGCATTCTGTCGAACGACAGTTACCAGGAGTTTCACGGCCAGTACCCGTGGCTGTTCCACGAGGGTCGTCTGATCGGCGGCAAGCCGGTACCGCACGTGGGCTGGGTGTTCGTGAACCGCACACCGGTACGCGGCGAGAAGAGTCGACGAAGCGGAGCGGGCAAGGCCGCACCCAAGGTGAGTGCCGAGGCCATGAAGCCGATGCCGGTGCCCAAAGCGCCTCCGCCGGGCGCCAAGATGCCGA
>JBEDFW010000098.1:0-17968 GCA_041174985.1 Actinomycetota bacterium
TTTCCCGGACTTCGTCGCATCTCGGGAACCGGAATCGACTTCTTGCCGGCCAGGTACTGCCCGGTCACGGAGTCCTTGCACTTCAGGATCCCCTTCACCGGTCCGCTGTAGACGACTTTTCCACCGTGCTCTCCGGCGCCCGGACCGATGTCGACGATCCAGTCGCTTTCGCGGATCGTTTCCTCGTCGTGCTCGACCACCAGAACCGTGTTGCCGAGATCGCGCAACCTCAGCAGAGTGTCGATGAGGCGTCGGTTGTCGCGTTGGTGAAGGCCGATCGACGGCTCGTCGAGCACGTAGAGAGTGCCGACCAGACCCGAGCCGATCTGACTCGCCAGACGAATTCGCTGGGCCTCACCGCCCGCCAGGGTCCCGGCCGAACGAGACAACGAGAGATAGTCGAGACCGACGTCGAGCAGGAAACCGAGGCGGGCTCCCACTTCCTTGACCACCCGTTCGGCGATCAGACGGTCTCGATCGGACAGATCGAGCGACTTCAAGAACTCGGCCGACTCGCCGATCGGCATGTCGCAGACCTCGGAGATGTTCTTCCCGTTCACCGTGACGGCAAGAGTCGAGGGTTTGAGGCGCGCTCCGGAGCAGGCCGAACACGGCACCTCGCGCATGTATCCCTCGTACTGCTCGCGACTCCAATCGCTCTCGGACGACTCGTGCCGGCGTTTGATCCACGGCACCACTCCCTCGAAAGTCGTGTTGAACTGCCGAACACGCCCGTACCGGTTCTTGAAACGAACGGTCATCGATCCGGGAAGACCGTGCAACACGATCTTCTGCGCCTTGGCACTCAACTTGCCCCAGGGCTTGTCCATGTCGATCTTGTGATCCTCGGCCACCGATTCGAGGATCCGTTGGAAGAATCCCGTGTGGGCGCTTCGCCACGGAGCGATCGCCCCTTCGCTCAGGGCCAGATCGGGGTCGGGGATCACGAGTTCCGGGTCGACCTCGAAAGTCGTGCCGAGTCCGTCACAGGTCTCGCACGCTCCGTACGGGGAGTTGAAGGAGAAATTTCGCGGTGCCGGTTCCTCGTACGACACCCCGCATTTCGGACACGCCAGGTGCTGGCTGAAGGTGAGGATCTCCGGCTCGGAATCCGACACGATCTCGACCTCGGCCACTCCCTCGGCGAGTCGCAGTGCCGTCTCCAGGCTGTCGGTCAGACGACGTTCGATCCCCTTCTTGTTCACGAGACGGTCGACCACGATCTCGATGGTGTGTTGCTCGTAACGGGCCAACTTGTTGTCGCGCTTCTGGAATTCGACGATGTCGACGACCTCGCCGTCGATGCGAGCGCGGACGAAACCCTGTCCGGCGACGTCGGACAGGAGCGTGTCGTATTCACCTTTGCGTCCCCGGACGATCGGCGCCAGGACTTGGAACCGCGTCCCTTCCGCGAGTCCGAGGACCCGATCGACGATCTGCTGGGGTGTCTGGCGGGCCAGGCGGCTCCCGTCCTTGGGACAGTGCTGTACACCGATTCGGGCGTAGAGCAAACGGAGATAGTCGTACACCTCGGTGATGGTCCCGACCGTCGAGCGCGGATTACGGCTGGCCGACTTCTGATCGATCGAGATGGCCGGCGACAGCCCCTCGATCACGTCGACGTCGGGCTTGTCCATCTGACCCAGGAATTGTCGAGCGTAGGCACTCAAGGACTCGACGTACCGGCGCTGACCCTCGGCGTAGATCGTGTCGAACGCGAGCGACGACTTTCCGCTACCCGAGAGTCCGGTGAACACGATCATGCGATCGCGAGGCAGATCGACGCTCAGATTCTTGAGGTTGTGCTCCCTCGCACCACGGACGATCAACTGGTCGGACACGTCTCCGACACTACTGATGGGGCCTCGACCGAGGCCTAACCGGCATCCTTCATCTCACGCCGCAATTCGTTGATTTCGTCACGCAGGCGGGCCGCGTACTCGAAGCGCAGGTCGGCTGCCGCTTCGTGCATCTCCTCCTCGAGAGTCTGCACGAGGCGTCCCAACTCTTGCTGCGGAAGCGTTCTCAATTCACGCTGAACTCGATCACGTTCGCGCTGGCGACGGCGATCCTTACCGGGCACCGGAGCTCCCTCACCGTCGGGACGCAACATCGACAAGATGTCACCCACTGCTTTGCGAATCGTCTGCGGATCGATTCCGTGCTCGGCGTTGTAGGCCACCTGGAGAGAACGACGCCGATTCGTTTCGCCGATCGCCCGTTGCATCGACGGTGTGACCGAATCGGCGTACATGATCACCTGGCCTTCGACGTTTCGGGCCGCTCGTCCGATCATCTGGATCAGCGAGGTCTCACTACGAAGGAATCCTTCCTTGTCGGCGTCCAGGATGGCCACCAGGCTCACTTCGGGAAGATCGAGTCCTTCTCGCAGCAGGTTGATGCCGACCAGGACGTCGAATTCTCCGAGACGCAAGGCGCGCAGGATCTCGATGCGCTGAATCGTGTCGATGTTGCTGTGCAGGTAACGGACGCGTAGACCTTGCTCGAGCAGATAATCGGTCAGATCTTCGGCCATTTTCTTGGTCAGGGTGGTCACCAGAACTCGGTCTCCGCGCTCGACTCGACCGTTGATCTGCTCGATGAGATCGTCGATCTGACCCTTGGTCGGCTTCACCACCACCTCGGGATCGACCAGTCCGGTCGGACGAACGATCTGTTCGACGACTCGCTGTGACCTCTGAAGTTCGAAAGGTCCGGGCGTGGCCGACAAGAACACGACCTGGTTGATCCGCTCCATCACCTCGTCGAACTGGAGCGGACGGTTGTCGCGAGCGCTCGGAAGGCGGAATCCGTGTTCGACGAGAATGTCCTTACGACTCCGGTCCCCGGCGAATTGACCGTGAAGTTGCGGAACGGCCACGTGACTCTCGTCGATGACGAGCAGATAGTCCTTGGGGAAGTAGTCGAGGAGTGTGAACGGCGGCTGGCCGGGCGACCGTCCGTCGATGTGCATCGAGTAGTTCTCGATGCCGTTGCAGTATCCGACCTCCTGGATCATCTCGAGATCGTGTTGAGTGCGCATACGGAGCCGTTGCGCCTCCAGCAGTTTGACTTCCTTCTCGAACACCGCCAGACGCTCCTGCAGTTCGGCTTCGATACCGAGAACCGCTCGACGCATCCGTTCGTCTCCGGCCACGTAGTGCGTCGCCGGAAAGACCAGGACTTCGTTCAACTCACGCAGAGTTTCACCGGTCAACGGGTCGATCATGGTGAGGCGATCGACCGTGTCACCGAACATCTCGACCCGGAGAACCGATTCCTCGTAAGCCGGATGGATCTCGATCGTGTCACCGCGCACTCGGAAATTGCCGCGTCCGAGAGTCATGTCGTTCCGGTCGTACTGCAGATCGACGAGCCGACGAAGGATGCTCCTCATGTCGTAGTCGACGCCACAGTGAAGCTCGAGGAGTTGCCCTCGGTACTCGTCGGGATCACCCATGCCGTAGATGCACGAAACCGACGCCACCACGATCGTGTCCCGCCGTGTCAACAAGGCCGCTGTGGCCGAGTGCCGCAGACGATCGATCTCGTCGTTGATGGACGAGTCCTTCTCGATGTACGTGTCACTGGAGGCGATGTAGGCCTCGGGTTGGTAGTAGTCGTAGTAGCTGACGAAGTACTCGACGCGATTGTGCGGGAAGAACTCCCGCATCTCCTGAGTCAGCTGAGCAGCAAGGCTCTTGTTGGGGGCGAGGATGAGGGTGGGTCGCTGAACCTTTTCGATCGTCCAGGCGATGGTGGCACTCTTTCCCGAACCCGTGATGCCGAGCAGTGTCTGGAACCGAAGGCCCTCGTCGATACCACTCGAGAGTTCGGCGATCGCCGTCGGCTGATCACCGGCCGGCTCGAACTCGGAGACGACCTCGAAAGCCCGTTCACCGGTCATCGGGGCGTCGGACGAATCGGCTCGTAGTCGGGTGGTAGCTGCGGGAGCGAGGTCAGCCACGCCCACAGTCGATCGATCTGCGGACCGAGTTCATCGGGTGAACCGCTGTTGTCGATCACGAAGTCGGCCGTCTTCAATCGGTCGTCGCGGCTGGCCTGACGCGCGATTCTCGCTCGCGCGTCGCTCTCGTCGAATCCTCGATGATCGACCAGACGTCGCACCTGTGTTTCGACGGGCACGTCGACGACGATGCGACCTTGCAGGCCCTCACGCGGATTCTCGGTGAGGAGAGGAATGTCGAGAATCACCACGTTGTCGGTGGTGCGCTGAGCGATGATCCGGTCGTTCATCTCCTTGCCCACGGCCGGGTGGACGATGGCATTGAGTTTCTTCAGCGCCTCGGGATCCTCGAAGACGATCTTGGCGACCGCCGGCCGATCGAGAGAGCCATCGGGCGCCAGGACCTGGGGGCCGAAGGCCTCGGCGAGCCGCCCGAGCAAGGGCGACCCCGGTTGCTGCACCTCACGCGTGATGGCGTCGGCATCGAGAACGACGGCTCCCTTCGCGGCGAGGAGCGCGGACACCGTGGATTTTCCCGAACCGATGCCACCGGTGAGTCCGACGAGGATCATGCCGTCACGATAGGTCGTCGCTGCGCAGGACCACCCGACCCGACGTGGGCCAGGACGGTGGGTACCCTCCCCCCATGTCCGACTCGCCAATCGTTCCCCGACGACTGCTGTTGGCCGACGACCACACCATGTTCCGCGACCTCCTGGCCTCGCACCTCGAAAACGTCGGACACCATGTGGTGGCCCGAGCCGAGAACGGATCGCGCGCCGTTCGACTCTGTCGTCAGCACCAACCCGATGTCGTCGTGATGGACGTGGCCATGCCCGTGCTCGACGGCATCGCGGCCACCAGGGAGATTCTGCGCGTCGACCGACGTCAACGCGTGTTGATGGTGTCGATGCACGCCGACTCGGTGACGGTTCGTTACGCGCTGGCCGCCGGCGCACGCGGCTTCCTCAGCAAGGACAGCGACATCGAGGAGTTGGTCCCCGCGATCGACACCGTGATGGCCGGCGACATCGCCCTTTCTCCCGACATCCGTGCCGTGCTCGGAGGAGTCGCGGACGACTCGACCCTGGGGGAACCGCTTCTCACCGAGCGCGAGGAAGAGGTTCTGCAACTGCTCGCCGAAGGTTCGACGACGACCGACATCGCGGCACGACTGTTCATCAGTCAAAAGACCGTGAAGAATCACCTCGGGGCGATCTACGACAAATTGGAAGTGGACGACCGGACCCAAGCGGTCGTTCGGGCCGCTCGTCTCGGGATCGTCAGGCTCGAACGCGAGTGATCAGGCGGTTTCGGCCGGAGCCGACGAATCGCCGTAGTACTCGGCCCACGTGGATTCACGCGACGCATCGTCGGCACCGGTGGTCCAGTTGCCGTGCTCGTCGACCTCGAAGTGCTTGCGGTACTCCTCGGCCAGTTCTCCACCTTCGGCGGCCTGCTTGATGCTCAGGCTGATACGACGGCGCGGAACGTCGAGATCGATGATCTTGACCCACAGCTCTTCGCCCGGTGTCACGACCTGATCGGGGGCGTCGACGTGCTGAGTGCTCATTTCCGAGATGTGCACGAGACCCTCGATGCCCTCGCCGACCTGAACGAACCCACCGAAGGGAACGAGCTTGGTGACGCGGCCGTAGACCAACTGGCCCACTTCGTGGGACGACGCGAACACTTCCCACGGGTCCTTCTGGGTCTGCTTTCGGGACAGGCTGATGCGCTCGCGGTCGTAGTCGATGTCGAGCACCTTGACGGTGACCTTGTCGCCCACCTTGACCTCGTCGTTCGGGTGATCGACATGGTTCCAGGACAGTTCGGACACGTGAATGAGGCCGTCCATGCCGCCGAGATCGACGAAGGCACCGAAGGCCACCACACTGGACACCACACCTTCACGGACGTCGCCCACCTTCAGGTTGGACAGGAAGCCGTCACGGGCCTCCTTCTGAGTCTCCTCGAGGAACGCCCGGCGCGAAAGCACCACGTTGTTGCGGTTCTTGTCGAGTTCGATGATCTTGGCCTGCAGGACCTTGCCGACGTAGGGCTGAAGATCGCGCACTCGGCGCAATTCGACGAGGGAGGCGGGCAGGAACCCGCGAAGACCGATGTCGACGATGAGACCGCCCTTGACCACCTCGATGACGAGGCCTTCGACCATTTCGTCGGCCTCTTTCTTCTTCTCGATGTCGCCCCAGGCTCGCTCGTACTGAGCGCGCTTCTTCGACAGGATGAGACGGCCTTCCTTGTCCTCTTTCTGAAGGACCAGGGCTTCGACGCGCTCGCCGAGCTTGACGATCTCGTTCGGGTCGACGTCGTGACGGATGCTCAACTCACGCGACGGGATGACTCCCTCGCTCTTGTATCCGATGTCGAGAAGAACTTCGTCGCGATCGATCTTGACCACGGTGCCCTGGACGGCCTGACCGTCCTCGACGTCGACGAGTGTTCCTTCGATGGCCTCCGAGAAGGGCTTGTCGAGATCGTTTTCGGTGACTTTCCGCGGCGTGTAGTTGCCGTCGGCGTCGTAGCTGCCCATGGGGCTGGTGGAGGTCAAGAGGTCGGACAAGGGACGGTTCGCTTTCGAATGGGATGGTGAGTGGACGGATGGAACGCCCTCGGTGGAGAGCCTGGTCAGGATACCCCTGGTCGGGACGGTCCCCTACGGCTGGCCACCACCAAGAACTCGCTCGAATCCACCGACGGCACGTCCCGTCGGTAGTTCCCCGGGTCGACCGACCAGATCGCATCGACCGACCAGCCGGTGTCGGCCATCAATAGACGCAGTTCTCGGGGTGTGAAACAGCCGGTCCAGAGGTCGACCTCCCGGTCGGTGCCGGCCTCGGACTTCACGACGGTGCGCTCATGGGACACTCCGAGATCGGCATCGAAGGTGGCCTCGTCGTGGTATTTGACCGAGAAATAGGCGCTGAACGCCGACAGGGCCAGACGTCCTCCGGCTCGGATCCAGGACCCAGCCCCGGTCACCACTCGGCGGTCCTCGTCGAGGGACCGCATCAGACCGAAGGCCCCCTGACAGAGACAGATCGCCGCGTCGAAGGGAGGTCGATCGCCGACCGAAGACGCCAACCGACGAGCGTCAAGACGCTCGAAAGTGGCCGCAAGTCCTTCGCTCCGGGCGCTCTCCGTTGCAATCGCGACGAAGGTTTCACTGACGTCGACCCCGTGCACGACGATTCCACGACGAGCGAGTTCGAGCGCATGGCGTCCCGGACCACAGCCGATGTCGAGAACCCGTGAACCGACCGACAACTCCAAGGCGTCGACGAGGAAGTCGACTTCTTGTCGCGTGCCCTTGGTGAAGGAGTAGCGAAGATAGGCCCGGCCGAGGTGATCGGCGATCGGCTCGAACCAATGATCGACCGGCTTCTCGGTCACGACTTGGCCGCACCCCACGAGGAACCCCACGCGAAATTCACGTCGAGAGGAACACGCAGATCGGCGGCCGATCTCATGATCTCGAGAACCGAAGCCTCGACACTCGCCTTCTCCGACACGTGCGCCTCGACGAGCACTTCGTCGTGCACCTGAAGAACGAGGCGACTCTTCGCTCGGACCGCCCGGAGAGCATGATCGATGCGCACCAGCGCGACTTTGAAGATGTCGGCCGCCAGACCCTGAATGCCCGCGTTCATCGCCTGACGTTCGCCGGCCTGGCGGATTCGGAAGTTGGCGTTCAGCAATTCGGGAATCGGTCGTCGGCGTCCGAAGAGGGTTTCGGTGTAGCCACGATCACGCGCCTCGGCGACCGTGCGATCCATGTAGGCCTGAACGTTCGGGAAAGCCGCGAAGTACGCGTCGAGGATCGACTGGGCCTCACCCACCGGAACCGACAGACGCTGCGCGAGTCCGAACGCCTCCATTCCGTAGGCCAACCCGTACGAGACCATCTTGGCGTACGAACGTTGGTCGGCACTGACGGCCTTCTCGTCGACTCCGAACACTTGAGCCGCCGTTGCCCGATGTACGTCGCGTCCGCTCGTGAACGCATCGATCAACCCTGGATCCTCGGCGAGGTGCGCGATGCAGCGAAGCTCGATCTGGTTGTAATCGGCGACGAGGAACTCGAAATCGGGAGCCGGGACGAACGCGTCGCGGAATTCGCGTCCGCGTTCGGTACGCACGGGGATGTTGTGCAGATTCGGATTCTCGCTCGAGAGTCGACCAGTGCGGGCAACCGTCTGCTGGAAGGTCGCGTGAATGCGGCCGTCGTCGGCGACCTCGGACAACAATCCTTCCCCATAGGTTCCCCGCAATTTCTCGAGCTCGCGGTACTCGAGAAGGGCATCGATGAATTCGGGCCATTCGTCCCGCAACTTCTCGAGCGTGGCCGCATCGGTCGAGTAGCCGGTCTTGGTCTTCTTGGGTGGTGTGAGACCTCGTTCGTCGAACAGGATGCGCGCCAACTGAGCGGGTGAATTCGGATTGAAAGGACCACCCGCCAGATCCTGCAGCCGTCGCCCGAGCTCTTCGGTTTGAGAAGTGAGGCGCGTGGAGATCTCACGCAACTTGGCCACGTCGACCGCAACGCCCACCGCCTCCATACGCGCGAGCACCGTGACGAGCGGATTCTCCATGTCGCGGTACAAAGCGGTCATGCCCACCTCGTCGAGAGCCGACGACAGACTCGGCACCACGAACTCGACGGCAGCGGCTTGTCGGCAGGCGACTTCGGATTCGTCGAGTCCTCCGAGGTCGAGCTCACCGGCCGGAGTCGAGTCGGCCGGAAGGTTGCGATCGGAACGATCCAGCAGCAGTGATTCGATCGAACTCGACGCTCCGGGGTCGAGGAGATACGACGCGATCGCCGTGTCGAAGTCGAGAGCGGGAGGTTCGATTCCCATGTCCAGCAACGAACGCCACAGTGGTTTGACGTCGTGACCCCGAGCACGCAACGACGACAGACGTCTCCTCGATCGAGGATCGTCCAGGAGAGAGGCCGACATCCAGACCACTTTCCCCGCCCCGGTGGCCAGGGCCAGGCCGCTGAGGGGCGATCGACCGGGTGTGCCGGACCAGACCCCGCGCACGTCGACCGAGGCGACGCCGTCGAGCTCGACTTCCATCTCGTCGACCGTCGTCGGACGAACCACGTTCACCGTGAGTTCGGTTCGTTCTTCGGCAACGGGAACGTCACCACCGTCGGCGAGAACTCCGAGGGATGACAAGGTGTCGAACAATCGGGTGCCGAGTGCCTTGAACTCGAGGAACTCGACGAGTCTCTTCAGTTCGGGAAGACGTGGTTCGATGCGCGAATCAGCCGGTCGGAACTCGATCGGTGCGTCGTGTCGCAACGTCATGAGTTCTTCGTTGCGACGAGCGAGATTCTCGTTCTCGGCCAGAGTGGACCGCAGTTTCGGAGTCTGCGACTCGACGTTGGCGAAGATGCCGTCGAGTCCTCCGTATTGAGAGATCAGCTTGGCGGCGGTCTTCTCGCCCACTCCTGGGACTCCGGGCAAGTTGTCGCTGGGATCACCACGCAGCGCCGCATACGCCGGATACTGCGCGGGCGTCACCCCGGTCTTCTCGAGGATCCCGGCTTCGTCGTAGAGCGCGTAGTCGGTGACTCCCCGACGGTTGTACATCACTCTCACGTGTGGGTCGCGAACGAGTTGATAACTGTCTCGATCACCGGTCACGATCACGACGTCGAAACCTTCGGCGACCGAGCGATCGGTGGCGGTGGCGATGAGGTCGTCGGCTTCGAATCCGGAGAGCTCGAGCACCGTGACGCCGAGGGCACCCAGAACTTCACGGACGATTCCGAGCTGTTGACGCAGGATCTCCGGAGCCGATTCTCGTTGTGCCTTGTAGGTCGGCTCAGCGAGGTGTCGGAACGTCGGTTCCGATCGATCGAAAGCCACTGCGAGCCCGGCCGGTCGATGTTCCTTCAGCATCGTGACGAGCATCGACACGAACCCGTACACCGCATTGGTGACCTGACCGCTCGCCGTCACCATGTCGGTGGGCAGACCGAAGAACGCTCGGTAGGTGAGCGAATTGCCGTCGAGGACGAGGATCGTGGGTCGAGTGTCGCTCACGGGACGAGGTCGCCGGCGATGATCCGATCGGCCACGTCTTTCATCCGGGTTCGATCGCGCATGGCCGTGCGCTGAATGAAGGCGAAGGCGTCCTGTTCTTTCATTCCGTACTCGTCGATGAGCCGACCCTTGGCGCGATCGATCGACTTGCGAGACTCGAGTTGTTCGCCCAAGGCGTCGACGTGACCCGTGAGAGCTTGCAATTCTCGAAAGCGACCGATTGCCACTTCGATGGCCGGCACGAGGTCGCTCTTCTGATACGGCTTCACGAGATAGGCGAGAGCACCGGCATCTCGGGCTTGCTCGATGACCTCACGTTGGCTGAACGCCGTCAGGACGAGGACTCCACAAATACGTTCGTCGGCGACGTGACGCGCCACCTCGAGACCGTCCAGCCCGGGCATCTTGACGTCGAGGATGGCGAGATCGGGACGGGTCTCACGGATGAGTTCGAGAGCGACGTCTCCCCGACCGGCCTCGCCAACGACGTCGTACCCCTCTTCGAGAAGAGTCTCTTTGAGATCGAGGCGAATGATGGCCTCGTCCTCGGCGATGACGACCCGAATGCTCACCCCGTCATTCAACCAGAGACACGCAACCGGACACGGGCAAGCGACGTCAGCCGGAACGGCCGGACAATCGATCGAGCAACGAATCCTGTCGAGCCTCCAGCTCGGCAATGGATGCCGCCACCTGCTCGCGATGAGCCCGCATCGCATCGGCGTGCCGACGGGCTTCTCGATACTCGCTGTCGGCCCCGGGGGTCTCCGACACCAAGGCCCGCAGGCCCTTGTCGTCGGCTTCGTCCGCCAGGTGACGGAGCTGTTCGTCGACGATCTGCAATTCCTCACGCAGGCGACGCAGACGATCACCGGTCTCCCGGAGACGACGTTCGACCATGCGCTGACCCATACCGTGAGCCTACGGAAGATGACTCCACGACGGATCGAACGAGGAAAATGCGTGCCCCGGGTGGGATTCGAACCCACACCGTACGGAGTTTGAAGCCGCTGCCTCTGCCGTTGGGCTACCGGGGCGCAGGTGAAACCCTACCCGTCCCTTCCCTACCGTGAAGTAACCGACTGCGAGGGACGGGGGCGATTATCGTTCGAACGTGCTCGCCTTCACCTTTCCCGGGCAGGGTTCCCAGCGCCCCGGCATGGGTCGCCCGTGGAGCGATCACGAAAGTTGGGACCTCGTCGGTGAAGCATCCGAAGTCGCCGGCCGAGACGTGGCCCAACTTCTTCTCGACGCCGACGCCGAGGAACTGAAGGACACCCGCAACGCCCAGCTCACCACCTTCGTCTCCAGCCTCGTCGTTCTCGATGCTGTCGAGCGACTGGGTATCGACGCCGGCTTCTGCGCCGGACATTCACTCGGCGAGTACACGGCACTGTGCGCCTCGGGAGCCCTGTCCTTCGACGAGGGCGTGCGCCTCGTTTCGGAACGTGCCGCCGCGATGCACGATGCCGGTCGCGCGAATCCGGGAACGATGGCGGCGATCCTCGGTCTCGACGACGAAGCCGTCGAAGTGGCCTGTCGACGCGCCGATGCCGACGTCTGGGTGGCCAATTTCAATGCGCCCGGTCAAGTCGTCATCGCCGGCTCGTCCACCGGTGTCGCTCGCGCGTCGGAGATCGCGAAAGAACTCGGCGCGAAGAAGGCGATGCCCCTTCAGGTGTCCGGGGCTTTCCACACGCCCTTCATGGCACCGGCGCGCGATCGACTTCGCTCGGCGATCGCCGATGCCAATCCACGCGACACCGACATGCCCGTCGTGAGCAACGTCGACGCAGCCGCCCATGCGTCCGGCGACGAGTGGTCGAGTCTCCTCTCGGCACAGTTGTCGAGTCCCGTGCGCTGGAAACAGTGCTTGCTGACTCTTTCCGATCTGGGCGTGACGTCGTTCGCCGAACTCGGTCCGGGTGGCGTCCTGACGGGCATGACCAAGCGAACGCTCGATGGGTCCCGAACCATCTCGGTCGCCACGCCCGACGATCTCGACAAACTTCTCGACTGGGTCAACGACGGTCGGTCGGTGGCCACCGTTCAACACGAGGGCGAGCATCTCTTCGCCGTCGAACGACTCGTGGTGAGCCCGGCCGCCGGGGTCTTCACGCCCCGAGGGGACGTCCACCCCGACGAACGCATCTCCATCGGGACGGTGCTCGGACACGTCGGAGACGTGGAAGTCCGTTCGGCGTTCGACGGAATCCTGCAGGCCTACATCGCGGTCGAAGGCGAACGAGTCACCCCGCGTCAGCCCATCGCGTGGCTGAGGACTCATTGACATGCCCGGTACCCGCACCACGGCTCACGGCGCGACCATCATCGGCTGGGGTTCCTATCTCCCTCCCAAGGTTCTGACCAACCACGATCTCGAACGAATGGTCGAGACGAGCGACGAGTGGATCGTCGAACGAAGTGGCATCCGCGAACGGCACGTCGGCGGAACGACGATCGGCATGTCGATCGAAGCCGGCCGAGCGGCCATTGCGTCGGCCGGGCTGCAGCCCGCCGACATCGACGCCTTGATCATCGCCACGACCACCCCCGACAAGCAGTGGGGAAACGCGGCCACTGTCCAGGATGCGCTCGGCTTGCGCTGCGGCGTGTTCGAGATCAATGCGGCATGCAGTGGCTTCGTCTACGCGCTCGTGTCGGCGCACGGCCTGATCGCCATGGGATCTCGAAACGTTCTCGTCATCGGCGCCGACACCTTGTCGCGCATCACCGATTGGACCGACCGCAACACCGCCGTCCTGTTCGGCGACGGCGCCGGGGCCGTCGTGCTCTCGGCATGTGACGGTCCGGGAGAGCTCGTCGCTTGGGATCTCGACGCCGACGGATCGGCCGGGTCGATCCTCTGGGCCGACGTCGGAGGTTTCATCCAGATGGAAGGCAAAGAAGTCTTTCGTCGCGCCGTTCGCATCATGGTCGACTCGGCGACCAAGGTTCTCCAACACGCCGGAGTCTCCGGCGACCAGATCGCCCTCCTCGTTCCGCATCAGGCCAACATTCGCATCATCCAGGCGGCCTGCGATCGCCTCGGTGTCGACATGTCCCGAACCGCCGTGGTGCTCGATCGCACCGGTAACACGTCGGCCGCCTCCATTCCTCTCGCTCTCGACGACGCCTTGACCAAGAAGCGAATCTCTCCCGGCGACCTCGTTCTTCTCGTCGGATTCGGCGGCGGCATGACGGCCGCCTCCGCCCTTCTTCGGTGGGGTGACCGCACTTGAGTCGCGTCGTTCTCGTGACCGGCGGTTCACGCGGGATCGGATTGGCCACCGCTCGACGTTTCGCCACGATGGGCGACCGCGTCGCCGTCACCTACAACTCGAGTCCTCCGCCCGACGATTTCTTCGGCGTCAAGTGCGACGTGACGTCGGGCGCCGATGTCGATGCAGCCTTCGCCGCCGTCGAAGCCGAGTTCGGACCGGTGGAGATCCTGGTGGCCAACGCCGGCGTCACCAAGGACACGTTGCTGTTGCGGATGTCCGAGGCCGACTTCTCGTCGGTGATCGACGCCAACCTCACCGGCGCCTATCGCGTGTGCAAACGGGCCGCTCAAGGCATGCTTCGAGCTCGTCGCGGTCGAATGATCCTCGTCTCGAGTGTGGTCGGAATGCTCGGTTCGGCCGGCCAGGCCAATTACGCCGCTTCGAAGGCCGGTCTGGTCGGTTTGGCACGCAGTCTCGCCCGTGAACTCGGCTCACGTTCGATCACCGTCAACGTGGTGGCCCCCGGACCGGTCGAGACCGACATGACCGCGGTCCTCGGTGACGAGCGGTTGGCCGCACTCACGAGTGCTGTTCCCCTCGGTCGTATCGCGCGCCCGGAGGAGATCGCTGGAGTGATCGCCTTTTTGGCCTCCGACGACGCCGCTTACGTGACCGGGGCCATCGTCCCCGTCGACGGCGGTCTCGGCATGGGGCACTGACCGCATTCAGGACTCCGACACCGATCAGCGTTTATTGTGTGCGTCGTCCCGGTTCGCCGGAGCGACGGTCGAACCGACGAAAGGAAACTCACATGGATCAGGAACTCTTCGCCCGCTTTCGCAAGTGCGCCGTCGACGTATTGAGCGTCGACGCCGACAAGGTCGTTCCCGAAGCGAGCTTCGGTGACGATCTCGACGCCGACAGTCTCGACCTCGTCGAACTCGTCATGGCTCTCGAAGAAGAGTTCGGGATCGAAGTCCCCGAAGAAGAGATCGAAGGGGTGAAGACCGTCGGTCAGGCCTTCGATCTCATCGTCGGCAAACTCTGATGCACGGGCGCCGCGTCGCCGTCACCGGGCTCGGTGTCGTTGCGCCCTGCGGTCTCGGACGTGACGCGTTCTGGAACGGTCTACTCGGGCCGGGAGCGTCGTCCGGGCGCACGGTGAGCGTGGCCGATTGGGACCCGTCCCCATACTTCGATTCACCCAAGGACGCGCGCCGAGCCGATCGCGTCGAGCAGTTCGGTCTCGCCGCTGCTGCCGAGGCGCTGGCTCAGGCCGGATCGATCGGAGTCGACCCGACGCGCTTCGGTGTGGTGATCGGCACCGGAATCGGCGGCCTCGGAACTCTCGAGGAACAGGTTCAGATCCGACTCGAGAAAGGTGACCGCCGCGTTTCACCCTTCCTCGTTCCCATGATGATGGCCAACGCCACCGGTGCATCCATTTCGATGCGTCACGGCCTACAAGGCCCCAACGAGACGATCTGCACCGCCTGCGCCGCGTCGACCCACGCTCTCGGCTACGCCGCGCGATTGATCTCCTCGGGCCGATGCGACGCCATGATCAGCGGAGGAAGCGAGGCCGCCGCCACGCCGGTGTCGATCGCCGGATTCGGCAACATGACGGCTCTCTCCTCGTCGGGAATCAGCCGACCCTTCGACAGCGAGCGCGACGGGTTCGTGATGGGTGAAGGATCAGCGATCTTCGTCCTCGAAGAATGGGACCACGCCGTCTCACGGGGAGCCACCATCCTCGGTGAGATCCTTGGATCAGCGAGCAATGCCGACGCCCACCACATCACGGCGCCGTCTCCCGGCGGGCGCGGAGCCATCGCGTGCATGAGACTTGCGCTCGACGACGCCGGCCTAACGTCGTCCGACATCGTTCACGTGAACGCCCATGGAACCTCGACTCCCCTGAACGACGCGGCCGAAGCCGCGGCGGTGTCGGAAGTCTTCGGCCCCGGACGGATCCCAGTCACGAGCATCAAGGGTGTCACCGGACATGCGCTCGGCGCTGCCGGCGCGCTCGAAGCGGCGTCGGTTCTGCTCGCCTTCCACCATCGACTCATTCCTCCGACGGCCAACACCACGACGATCGATCCCGACATGACGATCGACGTCGTCACCGGCACGGCGCGCTCGTGGACTCCCGGACCGACGATGTCGAACAACTTCGGTTTCGGTGGACACAACGGTTCGATCGTCCTGGCACCCGCCGGTCGATGAACCGCCGACGTCCACTCGTCGGGTGATCGTCAGGCATCGACGAGGACGAACATCAGATCGCATTCGCACGCGATCTGATCGCCGAGCAGAGCCCGACCGCTGCCCTTTCCGGCACGCGACGACATGCGCCCCAACTCGACTTCGAGAGTCAGCACGTCACCGGGTACGACCTGTCGTCGAAAACGCGCCCCATCGAGTCCCCCGAACAAGGGCAGCCGGTGACTCGTCTCGTCGAGCGTGAGAACGGCGATCGCGCCGAGTTGAGCGATCGCCTCGCACATCAGAACTCCGGGCAAGGTCGGACGGCCCGGGAAGTGCCCGGGAAAGAACCACTCGTCTCCCGTGAGTCGCCACAGCCCGGTGGCCGACCGTCCGGGAACCAGGGAAACGAGTTCGTCGACGAAGAGGAACGGTGGTCGATGTGGCAGTACATCGATCGGACGAGGGAGTTCGTTCGTCGATCCCATGCGTTCAGTCCTTCAACGCTTTGAGCAGATTCGCCGGCGTGTCCTTCGGCGACACCTTGTACCACGCCTGCTCGATCCGACCGTTGGCCCCGATCAGGAAAGCCGAGCGTTCGATTCCCATGTACGTCCGTCCGTACATCGACTTCTGCTTCCAGACTCCGTACTTCTCGGCCACGACGTGCTCGGTGTCGGCCAACAACGGAAACGGAAGGTCGTATTTGTCGGCGAACTTCTTCTGCTTGGCCGAGGCATCGGGACTCACTCCGATGATCGCCGTGTCGCCGATCTTCTTGGCGATGTCGCGCAGGAGACACGACTGCTGGGTACAACCCGGTGTGTCGGCCTTCGGATAGAAGTACAGGAGGACACGCCGCCCCTTGTACGCCGACAACCTCACCTTGTTGCCGTCCTGATCGTCGAGAGAAAAGGCCGGGGCGGAGGAGCCAGGGGTCAACATGCGTGTCACCGTAGTGGTCGACCCCGAACACGGAAAACCGACGGGTGGTGGGCGTACGGCCACTCTGGGTGGTGAAAACAGCAAGATTGGGACGAAAGACCTATTGGGCCACCACCCAAGGTGAAGGTTTGCTGGACGGGTGAGCACGTCCGGGCGACCGGACCCGTCGAAAGAGGCACCATGAACGGACGTCCGATCCGCCGCCCTTGCTGACTCGTCAGCGTCTCTCCAGTCGCTGTCGCCCCCACTTCCCGCGAGCCCGCGCGTGAGCGTGATAGTGGTCGGGAATCGCGCGCATGTTGTCGTCGACGTAGATCTCGTCGACGAACAAGGTCGAAACGACCGTCACGAGGCGATCGTGCAGACGCTGCACGACGTCATCGGCCGGACGAGCCTCGTGAGACTTCCAGACGATCATCGGGACGTCACAGGATTCGCATTCGGCGATCCAACACTCGTCGTCCTCGTAGAACCACTCGGTGAAACGAACGGCCTGGCACAACTCGCAGTCGGACACACGATCAGTTTCGCGCATCACGACCGAGGTTGCACCAGGCCGTCAGGTACTCGGCACACGCGGTGTGCCGTGATCACGAGGATCAGAGGGCGGCGGGATCCACGTCCGGAGGCAGGATCACGGCATCGATCACGTGAATCACACCGTTGGACGCTTCCACGTCGGCGGTCACCACGTTGGCACCGTTGACGGTCACTCCGCCATCGGTTGCGAGGGTGACGGTCTGCCCCTCGACAGTGGCCACGTCACCCGCGGTCACGTCGGCGGCCATGACCTTGCCCGGCACCACGTGGTAGGTGAGGATCTTCACGAGAACGTCGACGTTCTCGGGCAGGAGCAACTTGTCGACCAGACCGGCCGGCAAGGCGGCGAATGCCTCGTCGGTCGGAGCGAACACGGTGAAGGGACCTTCACCCTGCAGCGTCTCGACCAATCCGGCCGCTTCGACGGCTGCGACGAGAGTGGTGAACGAACCGGCGCCGACGGCGACCGACACGATGTCACCGAGTTCAGCCGGGGCTTCTGACTCTTCGGTCATCGGGGCCTCGGTGGCCGGAGCTTCGGTCGGGGTGGTGGACTCGTCGTCTCCACAAGCCGACAGGACGGCCATGAGGCCGACCAGCGCGATGGCGGACATCTTCTTCATGTTGTTGTCACTTTCTGTTCGGGGGGAATTCGCCCCGGAGGGCTGGGACACCCTCGCCCCCGTGGCCGCTTCGTGCCAAGTCGGAGGCCCGAACAGATGTCACGCTCCGAAAACGGTGTCCAGTGCTCGTCGAACCTCGGAGATGTACGTCCCGCATTCGTCAGGACCGCCCTCCATCAATCGACGCACCACCGAGGCACCTTGCACCACACCATCGGCAACGCGGCAGGCTTCCACGGCCTGGTCGGCGTTCGACACTCCGACGCCGACGATCACCGGACGATCGGTGACCTTCTTCAGACGCGCCGCGAGGTTGGTGGCCGTCGACGCCAAGGAATCACGTTCTCCGGTCACACCCAGAAGACCGACCGAATACACGAAACC
>JBEDFW010000099.1:0-6506 GCA_041174985.1 Actinomycetota bacterium
AGTTCGCCGATTTCGCGACCGAAGTCCGCGCCCATCCCGGTGGTGAGTTCGAATCGAAGATGCGACCCGACGGCGCACACATCGACTTGAAGTACGCCCCCGAACTCGTCGAGTGGATCGACGCGACCATGCGAGCCGTTCATGGTGGCTGAGCTCGCGTCGCGAATGCGCCGGTCGTGGGGACGTTCGCCAGCTGTCCCCGCCTCGGTGATCTGGTCGTCGGTGTACGCGCTCTTGGTGCTGACCGGAGTCGGCTTCGACACCGGCTACTTGAACTACGGCTGGCAACTCGTTCCGTGGGACATCCTCACGAGTGATCCGATTCGCAGCCTCTGGTACCTGCACGTGCAACCACCGGGTTGGAATCTGTTCCTCGGTCTGCCGTCGTGGTTGTCGCCGTTCTCCGATCGCTACACGGTGCAGATCCTCATGCTCGCCGTCGCCGTCACGGTGGTCGTGCTCGCCGCACTGCTCGCCGAACGCCTCGGTGTCGGTCGACGTGGAGCGATCGCGATCAGCCTGATCGCAACCCTGCATCCCGAAGTGCTGAAAGGAGCTTTCGAGCCCAACTACGAGTTGGGGGTCGCTGCTCTTCTGCTGGCCGTGTGTCTCGGGGTCGCGCGATTGGAGCGCACTCCTCGGTTCGCTCGCGGTTTCGTCACGCTGTCGATCGTCCTCACGGTTCTCGTGATGACTCGCAGCCTGTATCACCCGGTTCTGCTGCCGTTGTTGCTGGTGCCGATCGGCTGGTGGGGTCGACGTTTTCTCACGCGTCGCGCCGTGACGGTCGCCGTTCTCGTGCCCTTGGTGATCGTCGGCGGCTGGATGCTGAAGAATCAGGCGCTCTTCGGACACAGCAACCTGTCGAGTTGGTTCGGTATGAACCTTCAGCGGGCCGTCATCCCGGTGCTCGATCTCGACGAACTCGAGGCGATGTACGACGAGGGAGAGGTGTCCGACATCGCGATGATCGGACCGTTCGGCAAGTACGAGTTGTACGAGCCGGTCGTCGAGCCGTGCTCGCCCAGTCACGACCATCGTTCGCTCGCCGAGCCGATGCGAACCACCGATCCGGTGAGTCCCAATTTCAACTACGAGTGCTTCCTGCCGGTCTTCGACACCGCCGGTGACGACGCCTGGGCGGTGATCCGTCGTCACCCGGGCACGTGGCTCGAAGGTCGACTCTGGTCGTTGCGCACCACGGTCGCGGTGGCCGATCGGCCGAGCGATTCTCCGTCGATCGTCATGCGCGGTCTCGACGACGTCTACTCGATCGCCCGGCTCGACTATCGGGGGGTGTTGTCGACCGCCGGGTGGGGAACGCCGATCTACGGTCGACTGGTCGCGCCGACCGATTTCGGCCTCACGTTGATCGCGCTGTACGGAACGCTCGTGGTGGCCGGTTCGGGTGTGGTCGGTCGAGCGGTACGCCGCCGCGCGATGGCGTCGCGCGACTGGGCCGTCGCTGTCGCTTCCTTGCTCGCCGCGTTCACGATCGTCGTCGGTGCGGTCGCCGAACTCGGAGAGCAGTCACGATTCCGCACCGCGGTCGATCCGATGGCGACGGTGATCGTCGGTTCGCTGATCGTGGGATGGGTGCGTCGACGCCGGAGTCGTCAGTCGCAGGCGGAGGCGGTCGGTTCGTAGACGATCGCGCCGGATCGATCGGTGCGCGTGAGTCGACCGTTGTCGACTTCGCGATCGAGAAGTTCGAGATCGGCGGCGAAGAACATCGCTTCGTCGCTCAGTACGACCGCCCCGTCGGCTTCGAGCAGAGCACACGGCATCGCGGCGTAGACGGGTTCGACGTCGACCGTCTCTCCGGTCAGCATCTTGACCGGGGTCGGGGCGTACGCGGTGGGAATTCCGGTGTCCCAGTGCACACCGTCGGCATCGTTCGAGATGACGACGGACGCGCCCGTTTCGAGAGCGGCCACCGAATACGGCTTGATCCCGGCTTCGTCGCTGAAGCGTTCGGCCATCGACGACGGGTCGACGGCGACGACGATCCAAGCGAGAGTCACCGTCGCCGCTGCGATCAGTGCGCGGCGAGAACGCGGAACGGCCCAAGCGATTGCCGCCAACGTGAGAACTCCACTCGGGAGCATGAGGCGATTGTCGGCGATGACGAGCGCATCGAATCCCATGATTCCCGCGACGAGACCGGCGGTCACGATGCCGGCAGCCATCAAGGCGATCTCACTCGCCGCGGGTAGGCGAGATCGGCCTCGCAGATAGGCGATCGCAACGTAGGCGAGAACGGCGAACCACGACACCACCACCAGCCACGCCCACCACGCCGGCCCTTCGCCCGTGAAGTAGGTGCGACGCAGGTCGCCTTGGCGCGAATCGAACCAGCCACCCACCGAGCGAACGAAGACGTCGACGTCGAGTCGGTCGAGGCCCCGCCAACCAGCGTTGTGTCCGCCACCGAATGCCGAGGCGAGCACGATGTTGGCTGCCGCCGGAATCATGAGGACGGCGGCTCGAGTGACCGATCCGCGACGGTCGCCGGTCCGACGCCAGTGTTCCCATCCGGCGAGCAAGGCCAACGGTGCACCGATGAAACGAAGGAGCGAAGTCGTGACGGTGAGAATTGCCACCGGCCACCAGCGGCCGCCCTGGCGATAACGAACCAGAGCCATCACGAGACCGAGGGCCGACGCGCAGAAGAGCGTTTCGGAGAGCACGCCCTGGGTGACCAGTCGCGTGGTCGGGAGGCTGACGATCGAGATGCCGACGAGAACCAACCAGCCGAGACGAGCGAAGTTCAGGCGCGAGGTCGTGCTGTGACCGGCGAGTCGATCGCCGAACACCACGGCGGAGGCGATGACGGCCAGCGCCGCCACCACGAGGATCTGCATCGACGCTCGCACGCCCACGACCGCACCGACGAGACCAGCTACGAGTGGGTAACCCACCGGGAAGTCGACGAAGGGGAGTCGCCCACCACGATCGAGGAACTCGACGGCGTCGAAGTTCGTGAACGACGGAGCGAGGCGAGTGGTGAGCGGACGGCCCGATGCCACTTGCTCGGCACCGCTCCAATAGGTGACGGTGTCGAGGAGGTGAACGATTCCGTCGCGGAGTTGCACGACGCCCACCACCACGGCGGCGAGGGCCGCCAGGCCACCGGCCCACCGCTCGTGTGTCAGCCGGACCGCGCGCACACGGTGAGTCTTACAGGTGGCCGACCTGACAACATGGCCTCATGACCGTGGACGATCGAGTATCCGTGACCATTGCCGGGGGAGTCGCCGACGTGCGTCTCAACCGGCCCGACAAGCGCAACGCCCTCGACGGCGGCATGTTCCAAGGACTCGCGCGGGCCGGCGAACGTCTGAAGTCGGAGAAGAACCTGCGGGCCGTGGTGCTGTCGGGCGAGGGATCGTCGTTCTGCGCCGGTCTCGACTTCGGCTCGTTCCAACAAATGGCCGGCGGCGCCACCGCGTCCGATGACGAAGGCAACCCGGGCAGCATGGCCGAGGGCCGCATCACCCATCTCGGCCAACAGGTGTCGTGGGTGTGGCAGGAGATTCCGGTTCCGGTGATCGCCGCCGTGCACGGCCACGCTCTGGGCGGCGGAATCCAGATCGCGTTGGGTGCCGACATCCGCATCGTGCATCCCGACACGCAGATGTCGGTGCGCGAAATTCACTGGGGTCTCGTTCCCGACATGACCGGCTCGCTCGTCTTGTCGCGACTCGTGCGCCCCGACATCGCGAAGGAACTGGTGTTCACCGCTCGGGTCTTCTCGGGCCGCGAGGCGTTCGATCTCGGTCTGGCCACGCGACTCTCCGACGATCCGCGCGCCGATGCCATGGCCATGGCCCAGGAGATCGCCGGGCGCAGCCCCGATGCGGTGCGGGGCGCCAAGGCTCTCCTCAACCAGTTGTTCCACGATCGAGCGGCCGAGCAATTCGCGGCCGAACGTCGGGTGATCGGCAGCCTCATCGGCCGACCGAACCAGGTGGAGGCGGTCATGGCCAACTTCGAGAAGCGCGAGCCGGTCTTCGCCGATCCCGTGTGACCCGCGGGACATCCGACCTGCGCAATTGGTTGGCGAGGTCGTCCCGCCCAACCTAGGATTCGAGAGCCGTTCGGGCCAGCGTCGTCCCGGGGGCCACCAACTTCACGTTGTCCGTGGACCCGAGAGAGTGACCATGACCATCCCCTTGAACGCCTTTGGCCTGCCGACCGCGCACGGCTTGTACGACCCCCGATTCGAACACGACGCCTGTGGTGTGTCCTTCGTGGCCGATATCCACGGCCGAGCGAGTCACGACATCGTGGCCACCGGACTCGGAGCCTTGTGCAATCTCGAACATCGCGGCGCGACCGGAGCCGAAGTCGACACCGGCGACGGTGCCGGAGTCCTCTTGCAGGTTCCCGATCGCTTCTACCGCGGTGTGGTGTCGTTCGACCTGCCGCCGGTTGGTCACTACGCGGTCGGTATCGGATTCCTTCCGGCCGAGCCCGCCGATGCCGAGAAGGCTCAGGCATCGATCGAATCGATCGTGGCCGACGAGGGTCTGCGAGTTCTCGGTTGGCGTGACGTTCCGGTCGACCCCACCACACTCGGAGCCACGGCGCGACGGGTCATGCCCACCTTCCGCCAACTGTTCGTGTCCGATCCGGGTGGAGCGGCCGGCATCGATCTCGACCGCAAGGTCTTCGTGGCCCGCAAGCGCATCGAGCACGACCTGCCGATCGAGCAGAAGACGTATTTCCCGTCCTTGTCGAGTCGCACCATCGTCTACAAGGGCATGTTCACGACACCGCAGCTCGGTGCGTTCTACACCGAACTCGCCGACGAGCGGGTCGAGAGCGCGCTCGCGCTCGTGCACAGCCGGTTCTCCACCAACACGTTCCCGTCGTGGCCGCTCGCGCATCCGTATCGATTCATCGCTCACAACGGCGAGATCAACACGGTGCAAGGCAACCGCAACTGGATGCGCACACGCGAGGCTCTTCTGTCGTCGAAGTCGATTCCGGGCCTCGAACGGGCGTTCCCGATCTGCACGCCGGGTGGTAGTGACTCGGCCAGTTTCGACGAGGTGTTGGAGTTGCTCCACCTCGCCGGACGCTCGCTTCCTCATGCCGTGCTCATGATGATCCCCGAGGCATGGGAGAACCACGAGACGATGGACGCCGACAAGCGGGCCTTCTATCGATTCCACTCGTCGCTCATGGAGCCGTGGGACGGTCCGGCCAGCGTGGCCTTCACCGACGGTACGGTCATCGGTGCCGTGCTCGACCGAAACGGATTGCGCCCCAGTCGCTACTGGGTCCTGTCCGACGGTCTCGTCGTCATGGCGTCCGAGGTCGGCGTCATCGACGTCGATCAGTCGAAGGTCGTGAAGAAGGGACGTCTGCAGCCCGGCCGCATGTTCCTCATCGACACGGCACAGGGCCGCATCGTCGACGACGAGGAGATCAAGCAACAGTTGGCCACGGCGCATCCTTATGCCGAGTGGCTCGACGAGGGGCTGGTCGAATTCGACGACCTGCCCGAGCGGGAGCACGTGGTCCACAGCCACACGAGCGTCCTTCGTCGTCAGCAGACCTTCGGGTATTCGCACGAAGAACTGAAGATCATCCTCGCTCCCATGGCCAAGAGTGGCGCCGAACCCATCGGTTCGATGGGAACCGACACGCCGATCGCCGTACTGTCGGATCGCCCACGATTGCTGTTCGACTACTTCCAGCAGTTGTTCGCTCAGGTCACCAATCCGCCGCTCGACGCGATCCGCGAAGAAGTGGTCACGAGCGTGGGTTCGACGATCGGCCCGGAGGGCAACCTTCTCGAACCGGGTCCGTCGAGCTGCCGTCAACTGGTTCTTCCGTTCCCGGTGATCGACAACGACGAACTCGACCGCATCGTGCACGCCGACGACGACGGATCGTTCCCCGAGCTCCACGCTCATGTGGTCTCGGGCCTCTATCGAGTGGCCGGTGGTGGTGACGCTCTGCGCTCCGCCCTGCGTGAGATCTGTTCCGAGGTCTCGAGTGCCATCGATGCCGGGGCTCGAGTCGTCGTGCTCTCCGATCGCAACAGTGACGAGGTGATGGCCCCCATCCCGTCGCTGCTCCTGACCTCGGCCGTTCATCATCACCTGGTGCGCGAGAAGAAGCGCACGCAGTGCGGCCTCGTGGTCGAGTGCGGCGATGCGCGCGAAGTGCACCACATGGCACTTCTCATCGGCTACGGAGCGGGTGCGGTGAATCCGTATCTGGCCTTCGAGTCGATCGAGGACATGATTCGCGAGGACCTCCACGGACTTGGCGGTGCCGATCCCGAGACCGCGGTGAAGAAGTACATCAAGGCGGCCGGCAAGGGCGTGCTGAAGATCATGTCGAAGATGGGTGTGAGCACGGTCGCCTCGTACACCGGCGCCCAGATCTTCGAGGCGATCGGCCTCGGACGCGAGTTGGTCGACGAGTACTTCACCGGAACCGTGAGCCGGCTGGGAGGGGTCGGACTCGACGAGATCGCCCGTGAGGTC
>JBEDFW010000100.1:0-4041 GCA_041174985.1 Actinomycetota bacterium
CCTTGCAGCACGCGGCCGAGCAGAACGATCCACATCGAGTTGGCCGTTCCGGCGATCACGAGTCCGACTGCGAACACGGTGAGACAAACCATGAACGGCAGGCGCGGGCCGTGGCGATCGACGTGTTCGCCCACCACCACCAAGCCGATGATGTTGGCGAGCATGTACGCGGCGAGGGTGGCACCGTAGAGCGAGTCGCCGCGCAACTCGTCCGACACCGTGGGCAGGGCCGTGAGCAGAGCCGTCGTCTCGAACGCCACGAGAGACGTGGCCATCACCAGACCGACCGCGAGCGCGCGGTGCGTCATCGAGGCGACTGCGGTGCGACGAGGGGCCACGGTCGCTCGCGCTCCATGTCGAGAGCGATGTCGAGCAGGGCCTGTTCGCTGAAGTGACGTCCGACGATCTGCAAGCCGACCGGAAGACCGTCGACATGTCCGGCCGGCACCGAGATCGCCGCGTTGCCGTGCAAGTTGGCCGGAAACGTGAGTCGGCCGTTGTTACCCGCCCCGGCCGCCACACCGCCGAACACCGACGGCAGTGGGCCCTCGGCATCGAAGGCCACGTCGGGATTGCTCGCAGTGATCACGAAATCGACACCGGTCGCCGGATCGAAGATCGCCGCCATGCGTTCGTTGAGAGCGGCTCGGCGCGATTCGATACGTGAACGGGCTTCGCTTCCGTAGCGACCGAGCGTGCTCTCGAGACCGAATCGCATCTCGGGAGTGAGAACGTCGGCGCAGTCGGGCCAATGCTCGGCGAGAGCGGCGTGGATCTCGATCATGCCGCTGATGCTCCAGGCCGCACCCATGCTCGGCAACGAGGTGTCGATGTCGACGCGTCGAAAACCGAGCCGACCGATCAACGCGTTCGCTTCGGCGTCGAGAACGTCCCACATCGCAGGTGACACTGCGGCGCCACCCCAATCGGCGACCACGGCGACGCGCGCACCGCGCAGGCTCGTGAGCAACGTGCCGAGTCGGGCTTCCCAATCGGTCGGCTCGGGCAGGCTGAACGGATCGCGGGCATCGCGACCGGTGCACACGTCGAACCAGCGTGCGGTGTCGCGCACGCTGCGCGACACACAGCCGGTGTTGACGGTGAGGTTGCCGAGCTGCGCGTGCGGCGCGCGGGGAATGCGACCGTAGGTGGCCTTCAGTCCGACGAGACCGGTGAACCCGGCCGGGATGCGAATCGAACCACCACCGTCGCCGGCCGTGGCGATGGTGACGAGACCGCCAGCGACGGCCGACGCGCTACCGCCCGACGATCCGCCCGGGGTTCGACCGTGTCGCCACGGGTTGTGCGTCGCGCCGTTGAGCACCGTTCGGGTCACGTTGACGCCACCGAATTCGCTGGCCGTGGTGAGACCGGCGAGCACGGCGCCGGCGGCTTCGAGACGCTCGACCATGGCCGACGAGTACGTCGCTTTTCGATCGGCGAACACCACGCAGGCCTCGGTGTCGGGCCAACCCTTCACTTGATCGAGTTCTTTCACTCCGATCGGCAGACCGCCGAAGGGGAGTGACACGTCGGCACGCGACGCACTGGCTCGGGCTCGATCGGGATCGACGAACGAGAAGGCATTGAGAGCGCTCGACTCGATCGCCCGCAACGACGCCTCGAGTTCTTCGAGCGGTGAACGTTCTCCACGGCGGAACGCGTCGACCAGCGAGCAGGCGTCACCGGCCCATGGTGCGTCGGACGACTGTGACGAGTTGGTGGTTGACGACATGGGAGTGACGCTAGTTCGACACGCAATGGCAGCGACGCTGGCGGGACTCGTAGAGTCGTCGGCGATGGACAGTCGCCAGTTCCTCGGGCTCCAGCCCACGCACAACCCGTCTCGCTGGGTGCTTCCCGTCGTGCCCGGCATCTCGACCGGCGGTGGATTCCTGTTCGGTGGTTGCGGTCTGGCGGCGGCGGTCTCGGCGATGGAAGGCACGACCGGGCGCAAGGCGGTGTGGGCCACCGCTCAATATCTCTCGTACGCGAAGCCGGGCGAGACGATGGACATCGACGTGATTCAGGCCGTGAGCGGACACCAGATCAGCCAGGCGCGTGCGGTGTGCCACGTGGGAGATCGCGAAATCCTCACCGTCAATGCCGCACTGGGCGATCGCGATCTGGCCGAGGCCGGCCAGTGGGAGACGATGCCGGCCGATGTTCCGCCGCCGCACGAGTGTCAGGAGCGACCGCACGTCCTCGATTGGTCGGGCACGATCAGCGGGCGCATGGACCAGCGCATCGTCAAAGGTCGCGAACGCCTCGAAGATCTCGACGGCACACCGGGCGATGGACAAGTGGTGCTCTGGTCGCGCATTCCCGAAGTGATCGACGGAGTCGACGCTGCGACCCTGTCGATTCTCGGCGACTTCGTACCGATGGGCGTGGGCCAATCGCTCGGTATTCGCGGCGGTGGCAACAGCCTCGACAACACGCTGCGCATCGGACGACTCGTACCCACCGAGTGGGTGCTCCTCGACATCCGCATCCACATGGTGCAGCGCGGTTTCGGCCACGGTCTGGTGCACATGTTCGCCGAGGACGGCACGCTCATGGCCACGGCCAGTCAGAGCTGCATCGTCCGGTTCTGGCGCGACATGCCCGGGCCGGGTCCGGCCGGCAAGGCGCGCTGAGTCTCGACGCCCCCGTCGGCTGGGCCACAATGGCCCCATGAGCTCTTCGCTGCCCCGTCGCAACGGCATGACCGTTCCGCTTCCCGGTCCATTGCACAGTCATCGCGAGAAGTTGGGCGAACTCGCCGATCTGGGTTACTCCGACATCTGGTCGGCCGAATCGGACGGTGCCGATGCGTTCACCCCGCTGACCCTCGCCGCGGCCTGGGAGCCCCGACTGCGTCTCGGCACGGCGATCGTTCCCGCTTACACGCGTTCGCCTGCGTGCATGGCCCAGAGCGTGGCGAGTCTGGCCGACGCCGCTCCGGGTCGATTCGCCATCGGCATCGGATCGAGCAGCAACGTGATCGTCGAACGCTGGAACGGCGTGCCCTTCGTCGAGCCCTACAAGAAGGTGCGCGACGTCGTGCGCTTCCTGAACGACGCTCTCTCGGGTGAGAAGGTCGTGAAGAAGTACGACACCTTCGAGATCAACGGATTCAAGTTGGGTGTGCGACCGGAGCACAAGCCGCAAATCCTCGTGGCGGCGCTGCGCGAAGGCATGTTGAAGCTGGCCGGACGCGAGGCCGACGGCGCGATCATCAACTGGCTCTCACCACGTGACGTCGCCAAGGTGGCCGGCGTGGTGCGTGATGCGGCCGGTGGTGCCGATCGCGAAATCGTGGCCCGCATCTTCGTGTGTCCGAGTGAGAACACCGACGTGGTGCGCGCGGCGGCGCGATTCGCCATTGCCGCGTACCTCAACGTGCCGGTGTACGCGGCGTTCCACGAGTGGCTCGGGCGCGGACCGCAACTCCAGGGCATGTGGGACGCCTGGAAGGCCGGCGACCGCAAGGCGGCTCTGGCCGCGATCCCCGACGAGGTGGTGGACGATCTCGTGGTGCACGGCTCGGCCGCGCATTGTCGAGCCGTGATCGACGACTATTTCGCCAACGGAGTGACGACGAGTTCGCTCGCCATTCTCGGACTCGATCCGGAACTGAAGTTCTGGGAGTCGGTGCGCGACTTGTCGCCGTCGGCGTCCTGAGAGGCCGCGATCGGTCAGGCGGCGCGCTCGGCGAAACCGTCGAGGATGCGACGCATCTCGGCCACTTTTTCGAGGCCGATTCGGCACGTCTCGTCGTCGAGGCGGAACGGGTAACTCTGCTCGGCGAGGAATTCATCGAACCCGTCGAGTGGCATCTGGTCGCGGGAGACACGGGTGGGCTGGGTCATGTCGTCATGGTGCCGATGGGGTGTGGCACGGATCGGGAGAGGGACGGGGTCGGTCAGTAGGTTCGGAGCGTGAGCCGCCTCGAGAAGCCCGACACCGCCGAGGGCTGGCAACTCCTGCGCCACACGCTGGCCGAACAGAAGTGGGGTCTGATCGCGGGGGTCGGTATCGGTCTGGCCTGGACGGCCG
>JBEDFW010000101.1:0-2620 GCA_041174985.1 Actinomycetota bacterium
AATGGACATCCTCAGAGCTGGACTTTCGAACGCTGGTAGGCACGCGGCTCGCGCACAAATGACGGACGGACGTTCGTTGGAAGGGACGCATGTCCACTTCCCCCCAACGCACCTCTTTCTGGCGTCGTACGTTCGACGCGGCCCGCACCACGTCCGGCTGGCACCGTGTCGACAAGCTCTACACCCGAAACACCGCCGCTCAGGTCGCGAGCGACATCCGACGAGCCCACCTCGACGGGCGGACGTCGATCCGAACGGCCGGGATCCGATCCGGGGAGCGTTGGGAAGCTCGCTGGAACGAGATCGACGGCGGCGCCGACGGTGACTGCGAAGTGAGGATCAGGCTCGCGCACAAGTGACGGGCGGACGTCGATCGCTACGACGAAACGTCGTTGCCGCGATAACGCACCCAGATGGCGAAATTGCCGGGTGGGCATTTGTCGTCGGTTCCCCAACGCGCCTCCCAACGTTCACCGGGCAGGATGCCCCGCACGCGGAGCGTTTCGAGATCGCGCATGTGCGCCGACCGAATGTCGCTCGAGATCTGCGCAGCGGTGGACGCCGTATAGAGGCGTTGAATGCGCACCCAGCGATCGTGACGACGGGCTTCGCGCAGCGCGAGCACCCAGAACGACTGGCGTTGCCAGTGTCCATCGGCCGGTGGTTCGTCGGGAACGGCGTGTGAATCGTTCTCGCGAGGCGCCATAGAGAACAGAAGTCTGTTCCAGGGGTGTGCCGAACGAGTGGGACTGTCGGGCGTTCGGTGTATACGGAAATATCAGACTGTTTGTGACGCTCCTCGGACCGCACCCCTGGTCGGTACGGATGTACCTATGCGCGTCGGTACGAAAGTCCCGCGGTCACGATCGCTCAGTTGGTCGACTTGTCGCGGAGATGACGACCCACGTACGCCACCACCACTTGTTGCGCCTCGTCGTCGAAGAACACGTGAACGCGGTACAAACGCGCCCCCTTGCCGTTGCGAATGTGCGCGACCGCGTACTCGGTGCGACCACGCCAGGTGAAGGCGTAGTCCTCGGAGTACTTGCGCTCCGCGGTGTCGGAAATGCCGCCGGCGTAATTGAGACCGAGGCTTCGACACGAAATGGTGAGCGACGCATTGGTGATGCGTCCACTCTTCCAGTCGCCGGCGACCACATTGAGGCGAACGAGATCTTCGAGGAGTCGATTGGCGTCGACGTTCTCGAGTTCGGCCGCCGTCTCGAGTGCTCGCGCATGAAACGTGAGGTGTTCGCAGATCGTCGAGGCCTGCTTCACGGCATCGAGCGCTGACGTCGCCTGAAGTCCGGTCGGGCTCTTTCCGAGGCGGATGGCCAAGGTGGTGTTCTGCAGCACGAGCTGATCGACCAAGAACTCACCTTTTTCGAGTAGTTGATTCTTCTCGTCGATCGTGCGATCGGCTTCGGCGAGGGCCTGCTCGAGTTCGTCGATGCGGTTGTAAGCGTCCTGCCAGCCGTCGAGGGCGGCACGGTATTCGGCCATGGCGACGGTCTCGACCGGTGATTCGTCGCGACGAACCACCGCCCGTTCGGGTCGAGCCGCTTCGACCTTTGGAACATCGGCCGGCGGTTCGGTTGCACGAGTTCGGAACCGCGGTGCCCGCAAGGGCGCGAGCGAACCGTTGGCCGCCACGCCGAGAAGTCCGACGCAATGACGCAGCTCCGAGCGGGCCCCGGCCTGAGTGAGTCCGCCGCCGCCCCATACCTTGTGTTCGCGTCCGGGCCACACGAGGGCGAGGCCGCGCGCGAGGAGAAAATCGTCGCGGTAGAGACCGTGGAACGCCGTGCGGGTCGCGTCGCCTTCGAAGCGAACGAGATGAGCCTGACCGACCACCGAGCGCGCGATCGTTTCGATGTCGAACAAGGGCGAACTCTGGGTGGGGACCGTCTCGATGAGAATCGGAAGCCGTCGACCTGGTGCATCGCAGAACGCCGCGATCTCCTGTGCGCCGAGCGAGTCCTTGACGACGCGCACCCGTCCCGAGACACGTGTGTTGGCGTCGTACATGGGTACCGACTCGAGAACATCGGCCACCAAGGCCTGCAAGGAGTCGACCGGAACGTCGGGAAGGGTCAACAGGATCCGCTGACCTCCCGGAACGACGACGGTGCGTACCTCGAAAGCAGTGCCCGATGCATCGGTTGCGATGGTGATCGTGGAGGTGGCCACCGCCTTGTCGGCGAGACCGCGATCGACGGTCAGTCGCCACCATCGATCGGGGTCGTCGTTGTCGAAGCGAACGGTGATCCCGGCTCCGCGCTCGGCGAAGGGGAACTCGGTTTCCACCCAATCGGTGGCCAGACGACGCGCGATCGCCGTGTGGTCGGGCGACCAGGCCGGACCGTCGAGTCGCATCGCGTGAACCACCCGCATGAGCCCAGTCTCGCCGACGAACGTGCTGACCCCGCCATCGAATTCGGGTCGCTCCTGCTCATGGAACGCCGAGTGGGCTCCTCATAGGGTGGACTCATGGCTCTTCTCGCCCTCGACTGGTGGTCGGACGACACCGCCGAGGTCGTCCTCGTGCTCCACGCCGTCGCCACGCTCGTCATGGTGGGGCTCATCTGGTTCGTCCAGATCGTGCACTATCCGTTGCTCG
>JBEDFW010000102.1:0-4925 GCA_041174985.1 Actinomycetota bacterium
ACCCCGAGGTCTTGGTATCGTTCGGACGTCCCGAATGGGGCTATAGCTCAGTTGGCAGAGCGCTTCCATGGCATGGAAGAGGTCAAGGGTTCAATTCCCTTTAGCTCCACTCTTCGAACCCGTCGGCTCCGGCCGGCGGGTTTCGTCGTTTCAGGGGTGGATGGTCGTTGTCCGTCGACGTCTGCGGAAGATCTGATCAGTCGACCAGCGAGTAGCTGTTCAAGAATTCGTCCTGCAGGACCTGAGCTGGTTCCCTCGACGCGCCGATCACCAGATCGGCCGTCAGGGTGACCGACTCGTAGGTCCATCCGTCGGGTAGCTGCAGTCGGCCAGCAAGATCGACGAGATCGCCTTCGGTCAATTGAGCATCGACCTGTTGACTCCACGACTGCATCACGAAGACTCGACCATCATCGGCGAGCAGGCGGAAGATCGTTCGCCCGGCCCGGAACGTGAAGGTCGACTGCCGATCGACCGTTTGCGGGGCGTAACGCTGGCCGATCGATGTCGGATCGGTGATGGTCACCGTTGCGTACCGGTTCATCTCGATGCGTCCGAATGTCGACGAGACGACATCGGACTGGTCGCGGAAAACTTCGTCCATCAGCCAGTAACGCGGCCCGTTCAACAGGGCCAGGGCCGCGCCCTGCTCGGCGGCGATCGCCACGCCGTCGAGTTCGCGCCACTGCTCGTCGGGACAGTCCCCCATGGGGAACGAGTTGTAGACGGTCGCCTCGATGCCATTGGCCGTGGGCGAGAGGAGCAGGACTTCGCAGTACCGCTTGCTACGCATCGATTCGACGGGAGTCTCAGAGGAGGTCGACGTCGTTGCCTCGACGGTCGTCGACGCAACCGGGGGAGTCGAGGCGGAAGACGCTGCGACCGTCGTGACCGGGTTGCTCTCGGTGGTCGAACCAGAGTCACCCGCACATCCCGCCAGAGCTACGAATGCGCACAACACGGTCACGTGTCCCCTCATTTGTGTCACAGTATCTGACAGTATCTGACAGTTCAAGGGAGAGAGAGTGAACGAAAGCGATTGGATCGAACTCGGGCGACGTGCGTCGTTCGTGTCGCATCGCCTCATCGGTTGGATCTACTGGGACCCGCGAGCGATCGAAGCGAACGCCGCCCTCGGCATCCCGAACGGGCTCGGCTACTACGTCACGAGTCGGGCGGCGCCTCTTCTTCCGGCGGGTCCCGATGTGATCGCGGCCGTGTTCTACTCGATCAATCCGATGGCCACTCGTTTCGCCGTCGATCTCGCCGCCCAGCACACCGACTGGCGTTCGATCTACGACGCCCGCAACCGTGCCGTGGGCGAAGGACTTCGTGAGCACGTTCCGGAGATCTGTGATGTACTCGCGTCACTGGGTACCGACCTCTGGCGGGCCGCCGACGGCTTACCCGAATCGGGTCGGTCGCTTTTCGCCGCTCATCGTTCGGCACCGAGGGTCGACGATCCCGTCGTGTCGGCGTGGCTCGCGGTGAATTGTCTGCGTGAGTGGCGCGGCGACACCCATTTTGCAGTGCTCCTGAGCGAAGGAATCGACCGCGTGCAAGCAGGAATACTTCATGACGCGCACCTGAACTACGGCGGCTGGATACCTCGAAGCCGGGGAGCCGACGACGCCGCGTTGTCGCTGGCCTTCGCCGATCTCGAGCGACGAGGACTGGCGACAGAGGGGCGCGTCAACGAGGCCGGGCTTGCCCTGCGACAGCACGTCGAAGATCGCACCAACGAGATCTGTGTCGCGATGTGGAAGGCCGTCGGGCAGCCCGCGACGACGACCTTCGTGGAACTCGTGGAGCCGGTGGGTCAGCGACTGTTGACGCGAATCGACGAAACCGCCGGACCCGATTGGATGCCCGCCGCGCGCGAACGTCGTCCGTAGCTCGCTGGTGGCTGGGGGGCTGTGCTCAGCGGTGGCCCGGAGCCATGTAGAACCAGAACGGGAAGGGTGCTCCGCCGTCCTTGATCGCTTGACGGGCGGCCAAGGACGTTCGGCCGGCTTCGGTCTGTTCGAAGAACCAGGCCTCCATGGCGCGACCGCCGGGTTCGGGGCCGTCGGCCAGTTCGAGACAGGCCTCTTCGTAATAGGCGCGCACGTCATGCATCACGGCGATGGTGTTCTTGCCGGGAATCTCGACGGTCTTCCAGTCCTCACCCGAAGCGATGCGGTGCAGAGCAGCAAGAGCCTCGGGCACCTGGTCGGCGGAGAGCACACGGCCCAGATCGGTGCGACCTCGATTGGCCAGGGCTCGTTCGTACGCCTTGCGTAGACCGCGCGCTTCGTCGACGCAGGCGGGAAGGTTCGGATCGAACCGTGGTGGCAAGGCGCAGGCGAGGGGCTGCTCGTCGGATTCGACGACGTCGGAGAAGTCGGCGATCACCGGTCCGCTCGGAGCGTCGAGTAGAGCGAAGGCTTCGGCCAGCACCCGATGCTGGAAGGCAGCATCATTGGGTATCCCGAGCGGACGTCCGAGGGGGAACTCGCAATACAGCGCACGGGGCGGCTTCATCTTCTCCACGACCGGGCGCATCGACGCGAGAACGATCGTGGCCAGACCGGCCTCTTCCATCACATGGGCGAGCACACTCACGGTGCGCGTACAAAGCGGTCAAACAGGGGTGAGGATGACCACGTCGACGCCGTCGCGCTTCAACTCGGCGGCCGCTCTCGGTCCGCTGTCGAGACGGATGGTCGACACGTCGTCGGGCTGATTGCCAGCGAAGGAGAAGTGACGCGGGGCGACACGTCCGATCACACCATCGGCTTGCAGTTCCTCGAGACGATCGATCGGGAACACGACGTCGATGTCCATCTGGAAGCCGGTGTGATCGAAATTGGGACTCCAATGACCCATCACCAGGTCGCGAGCATCGGCCGGGACGATGCGGTAACCGGTGTCGGCCGGTGAGAAACGCTCGTCGTTGGCGCAATGCAGAGCCGCCGAGGTGACGATGGCAACCGTGGCGTGGCGAAGCGCAGGGGGACGGGTGAATGCGGTTCGCTCGAACTCGGGAACCGCCAAGTTCTTGCCCATCTCTCGCATTGCCTGATCGCCGTTCATCCCGGTCAGAGTAGCAAGATGTGTCATCACGGCTGACAAGATGAGGCAGTGCGCCACTTGGCGACGAACAGTTGGGGGGAATCATGAGTGTCGTCATCGATGTCGATCGCACGAGCCTGGCGACCAGTCGCCTGAATCGGGCTCCGGCACGGGCTCTGTCGCCCGGCGAAGTCCGACTGGCGATCGATGCGTTCGCGCTCACGAGTAACAACATCACCTATGCGGTGTTCGGCGACGGTCTCAAATATTGGGATTTCTTCCCGGTGGGCGAGGGAACGTGGGGGCGAGTGCCCGTCTGGGGTTTCGCCGACGTCGTCGAATCCACGATCGGTGACGTGGCCGTCGGTGAACGGGTGTACGGCTATCTGCCCATGGGTGACGAACTCATCGTGAGTCCCGGGCGTGTCGACGCCCGAGGTTTCACCGACCTGTCCGCTCATCGTGCGCCGATGGCCGCTGCCTACAACCGCTACGCCAAGGTGACGGCCGATCCCACCTATCGTTCCGATCGCGAATCGCACCAAATGGTGCTGTGGCCGCTCTTCATGACGTCGTTCATGATCGACGACTATCTGGGTGAGAAGGTTCTCGGTGATCCGTCGGTCACGACCGTCGTGCTCTCGAGTGCATCGAGCAAGACGGCCATCGGGGCTGCTTTCCTCTTGGCTCGCCGCGAGGGAATCCGCGTGGTGGGCCTCACGTCACCCGCCAACGCCGACTTCGTGGCCTCGCTCGGCTGCTACCACGAGACCGTTCTCTACGCGAAAGTCGAGGACGGTTCGGCATCGTGGCCCGACGGCAAGGCCGCTTACGTCGACATCGCCGGAAACTCCTCGGTCACGGCCGGTGTTCACCGGATCTTCGAGGACGATCTGGTCGAGAGCACGATCGTGGGCGGCACCCATTGGGACGCGCCACGCGTGGGCGTGACGTTGCCCGGGCCACAGCCATCGTTCTTCTTCGCTCCCACCCAGATCGCCACCCGCACGAAGGAATGGGGGAGGGAAGGTCTCGACGCGCGCGTCGGATCGGCCTGGAACGCCTTTGCCGGATGGACCGATGGCTGGTTGCGATACGAGACCAAGAGCGGCGCGCCGGACGTGGAGGCCTTGTATCAGGAGATGCTCGCCGGACGTGTCGATCCGCGTGTCGGTCACGTCTGCCGCATGAAGTGAACTCAGCCGGAGAATGACAAAGGCCCGGGGATTACTCCCCGGGCCTTGTCGTTGGAGGGTTCAGGGTGCGTCAGGCGCGCAGACCCTTGTTGATCGCGTTGAACACGGCATCCTTCAGCGGAATCATTCCCGCGATGATGGCACCGTTGGCGACGTAGTTGATCCACATGTCTTCGTGCGTCCAGCCCCAGCCACTGAGGACATGGCCCCAGTCACCGAGCATCCACACCATGAGGATCGAGACACCGAGTGTCAGGTTGGCCCCGATCACCGGAATCTTGCTGACGGTTCCTTCGAGACCGACAGTGCCGAGGATCGAGTGGAGCACTTTCATGACCGCCTCGAGGAGGATGGCCATCACGATGAACAGTGCTACGACGTACATGAGTACCCCTTTCGGTAATTGCGGTCCGTGGCCGCGTGGGCAAGGTATGAAGCACGAACGCGCAATGTGGTGGATGTCACAAAAAATCACCCTCTGACCAGGTCTTTTCGGGCCAGGAGTGGTCGATTGACCCCTTGTGATCGCGCGAGACTTCCCCGGTGAGGGCCGTGCGACGACGCGAGGGATCGGTCGCCATCGAGTCCGCCCCCGAACCGTCCGGCGACCTCTTGATCCTCGAGGTCGAAACGGCCGGCATCTGCGGCAGCGATATCCACATGCTGGCGCTGGGT
>JBEDFW010000103.1:0-5523 GCA_041174985.1 Actinomycetota bacterium
GGTCGGGTGATGTGACAACCGCCCGCGGGCTCCGCTAGGTAAATCAAGCAGTGCTTGGTACTCTGCCCTCCATGAAGACATTGTCCCGAACCACCGTCATCGAGCGCCTCGAGCGCAACAACGCATTGGCCCTGAAGGCCCTGGACAAGGGCGTGAGCACCGTCCGCTCGGCCTCCGATAAGGCCCGAGCCACCGTGGCCGCCCGGATCCCGAAGGTCGATCTCCCCTCGATCCCGGTTCCGGCCGTGATCGAGACCGCCGTCGAAAAGAACTTCGAGTTCGCCAAGACGGTTCTGCACGTCCAGGCCGAGTTCGTCACGAAGGCCGTACGCACCGTGACCGGCAAGCCCGAGGCCAAGTCGGCCAAGAAGGCCACCAAGAAGCCGGCCAAGAAGTCGGCCGCCAAGGTCGACGCTGCCGCTCCGGCCGCCGCGGCCAACTGAACCCTCGATGCCCGACGACTGGGAGCGCCGCCTCGGCGCACTCGGCTCCGCCATCCGGCATCAGCGCCAATTGGCCAAGATGAGCCTGCGTCAGCTCTCCGAGTTGGCGCAGGTGTCGAATCCCTATTTGTCGCAGATCGAACGCGGACTGCACGAGCCCTCGGTTCGTGTGGTCCGCTCGATCGCCAAGGCTCTCAACGTGTCGGCCGAAGAGTTGCTCGAACGAGCCGGCATGCTCGACGACTCCGAGAACCCGACCACGGTTCCGGCCACCGAGGCGGCCATCCTCGCCGACACCGATCTCACCTCCGAACAGCGCGACGCTCTGCTCGCCGTGTATCGCAGTTACCGCCAGGCCAACCAACCCTGACCACGTTCGTCACTTTCTCTTCGTTCTGACGCCGTCGACGCACGTCTCGCTGCCACAGTGCGGCCAAGGGAGGTCGTCATGACGATGGAGATCCAGACGCAGCGTGAGGTGATCGACCGCATGGTCGCGTCGCACCGCCTGTCCTACACCGAGGCCGATGAGATCCTGAACGCGCCGCGATTCAAGATCCAATGGCGCGAACTCTTCTCGTATCTCGCGGTGTTGATCATCGCGGTCGGCTCGGTGCGGTTGATCGTGGCGCTCTTTCAGGAAGCGTCCGAGACGATCATCGCCTTCTCTCTTCTCGGGGCATCGATCGTGTTCGGCGGGGTCTCGTATCAGTTGTGGCGCCACGAGGGATGGCGTCGTCGAGCGGGTGAATTCGCCGAGATCTTGTCGATCGGAACGCTGGTGGCGAGTGGCGCGATGTTCATGGCCAATGCCGATGTCGACGAGGCGATCATCGCCGTGAGCGGGGGAGCACTCGGTGTCGTGTGGTCCCTCGTCCGCATCCGTTTCACCGAATTCTCGTCGGCCATCATCGTCATACCGTCCGTACAAGCAGTGTGCGGTGGAATCGTCGCCTGGTCCGATCTCGAGTTCGGGATGGCGGCCATTCCGTTCCTGATCGGCGGATCGCTCCTGATCGGTCTCGGGCAAGGCGATTTCGGCGCTGCGATGTTGATCCGTGTGGCCGGTGTGGTCACGGTCTTCTTCTCGGTGCCGCAATGGCTCGACGAATACTCCGGACTCGACGGCCTCGTCCCTGCGTTGGCGATCGGAGCGCTGTTGCTCTGGACCGGCATGCAGTGGAACCGAGTCGAACAGATCATCGGCGGCTCGGCGGTCACGGTCATCGCGATCGTCGTGTACATCGCCAACAACGTCGAGAACGACGTGCTACAGGGCGTGACGATCGTGGCCATCGGCGTGATGGCACTCGTGTTCACCACTCTCGCGGTGAAAAGACAGCGTCAGAGTGCGTACGTGACGACGACGGGTGCGTGATCCGACCAGCGTTCGGCATACGACGGCGCCCGATCGACCGCAGTGTCGACAGCGGCCTCGGCCAGACCTGGTGTGGCGATGTGGTAGTCGATCCGCCATCCGGCATCCGTGTCGAACGCCTTACCGCGCCACGACCACCACGAGTACGGTCCGGGTCCATCGCCACTCAGGCGGCGGGCCACATCGACCAGACCGATCTCTTCGAACAACTCGTCGAACCACACTCGTTCCTCGGGAAGGAATCCTGCACTTTTCAGGTTGCCCTTCCAGTTCTTGATGTCGAATTCCTTGTGCGCCACGTTCAGGTCGCCCGTCAGAAGCACATGCCGCTTCGACGCGACCAAGGCGCGTAGGCGTTCTTTGGCCGCCCACATGAAAGCCAACTTCTCGGCCATCTTCTCCGGAGATTCGGCATCGCCGGTGTGCACGTAGGCCGAGACGACCGTGAGACCTTTGCCGTCGGGGGTGTCGAGATCGGCCTCGATCCAGCGGCCGGTGTCGTTGTACGCAGACGCATTCTTCTTGGAGTGCTTCTTGAGCCCGGCGCGAGAAGCCGTGATGGGCTTCTTCGCGGCCACTGCCACGCCGGCGCGACCCTTGAATTCGCACTCGTCGTGGACGACCGACCACTTCGGACCGGTCACCTGTCGAACCAGATCGGCGACCATCGCATCGGGCGCCCGCACCTCCTGCATGGTGACCACGTCGGGTTGGCGCTCGGCGACCCAACCTTCCATCCCGTTGGTCACGGCGGCACGGATGCCGTTCACGTTGACGGTGGCGACGGTGAGGCGGGTCTTCTTGGGCACGACCCCAGGTTGTCAGGTCGTCGACTGGTTGGCGAAGTCACGGAACGCCGCAAGTGCGCGCGGTCCGTACACGGTGGCCGGGCCGCCCGCCATCAACACCGCGACGCCGATCGTCTCGGCGACCTCGGCATCGGTTGCCCCCGCCGTGGCAGCTCCATGGGCATGCGATGCGATGCAACCATCGCACCGCGAGGTCACACTGATCGCCAGTGCCATGAGTTCTTTGGTCTTGGTGTCGAGGGCGCCCGGAGTCATGGTCGCACGGTGGAGGTCGGCGAATCCCTTCATCACCTCGGGCACGGCATGACGAAGGTCCCGGGCGAGTGGAATCAGTTCGTGCATGACCTGGCTGCCGTGCGTATGAGTGTCCATGGGTGGCAGTCTTGTCGGTATGCGTGTGGATTCCGAGGGCCGAAAGTCACGATCGTCGAGCGACCGCCTGTTCCTCGGCGGCCCACGATTGCGTCGCCGTGAACTTCGCACGATCTTTCGAGTGACCCGCGAGATGTTGCGAGGCTTTCGTTCCCTCCATTTCGCCGGCCCGTGCATCACCGTTTTCGGATCGGCTCGCATCGACGAGAACGACGTTCACTATCGGTTGGCGCGTGACGTCGGAGTCGCGGCCAGTCACATGGGATTCGCCGTGATGACCGGCGGCGGACCCGGGATCATGGAGGCGGCCAACCGCGGCGCGAAAGAGGCCGGGGGTTGCAGCATCGGCTGCAACATCGAGTTGCCCCATGAGCAGATGCCCAACCCCTATCTCGACGTGAGCATCGACTTCTCCTACTTCTTCGTCCGCAAGATGATGCTCGTGAAGTACTCGTATGCCTTCGTCGTCATGCCCGGAGGTTTCGGAACGGTCGACGAACTCTTCGAAGCCCTCACGCTCATCCAGACCGGCAAAGTGCAGGACTTCCCGGTGGTTCTCATGGGTCGAGAGTTCTGGACACCGTTGCTCGCTCAGATCGATCACATGAACGAGACGGGCATGATCTCACCCGGTGACCTCGATCTGCTGTTGGTCACCGACGACGTGGAGGAAGCGATGAACCACATCCGTCAGCACTCGGTCGAGCGATTCCGCTTGTATCACCGACTGCGTCCGATCCGTGTGATCGGCGAAGCAACCGCAGCGAGAGCGGCATGAGCCTCGTCGCCGTCGACGCCAACGGAATCGAGGTGCACACGCCACTGGTCGGTGACGACGGTCGAGCCGATGCCGACGCCCAATGGTGTGTGAAGAAGCTCGGCGCCGACTGGTGGACCACCGTCATGGGATTCGAGCCAGCCGGGCATCAGTTGGTCGCGCTGTTGTCGTGGCTCCACCGATCCGACGCCGATGCCTGGAATCGAGCGACGCGCTTCTTCCAGATCGACGAGCACGAGGTGTGGCGGGAGTCGGGGCGATTCGTCACGACGGAAGCCGTGGCGGCTCGCTCGGGACTGTGGTCGGTGGTCGAGAAGCGATTCCATCCCGACGTCCTGCGACTGATCGATGCCGACCGTGATTGGTCGACGGCACTACCGACCGTCGTCGATGCGTCCCTGGTCCCGAAACTCGCTCGGTAGATCGATCAAACCTCGTCGCGCGGCGATCTTCCACTCGCCGTTCTCTCGAATCAGTCGATCGACGTGGCGACCCATCATCGTGAGTTTCGGTTCGCCGTCCTTCTGTCGATGGACGACCGTCCACATCACTTGTGAACGAGCGTGATCGTCGTCGACGAAAGTGATCTGCGGACTGCTGACGATGTGGAACGACGTACCGACGCGGCCTTCCATCGTTCGTGACATGAGTGCCTCGATCTCGCGCCGACCGACAGCGGTTCCGATCGGGCCCAGATGCAGTTCCCCGTGCTCGGAGAAGAGCCGGGCATAGGCCGGAAAATCGCCGGCATCCAGGGACAATCCGTAATCGACGAACAATTGTTGAATGGCGAGAGTGTCCTCGAGACGTTTCAATCTCGCATCAAGATCGTCGGCCATGAAGTGATCGTAGGGCGGTCTCTCGGTAGGGTGAAATCACGTTTCGCTCCCGAAACGTTCACGAATTGGACCTTTATGAACATCCTGGTGATCGGCGCAGGCGGCGTCGGGGCTTCCATGGCCTCGATTGCCGAGACCCGGTCCTTCTTCACGGAGTTCGTCCTCGCCGATCTGTACCTTTCCGTCGCGGAAAAGGCGATCGCCGAACTCGACGACCCGTCCCGCTTCCGGGCTCTTCAGCTCGACGCGCGTGACAAGAAGGCCATCGTCGACGCGATCGCGGCCTCCAGAGCCGACATCGTCGTCAACGCTTGCGATCCACGTCTCAACGAACCCATCTTCGACGCGTGTTTCGAGGCCGGAGCCAACTACCTCGACATGGCGATGAACCTCAGCAAGCCGCACCCGACCGATCCGTACAACCACGTCGGCCATCCTCTCGGTGAGGCGCAGTTGGCCGCGCACGACGCGTGGGTCGAGCGTGGGTTGCTCGCTTTGGTCGGCATGGGTGTCGAACCCGGTCTCTCGGACGTGTTCGCTCGCTATGCGGCCGACAACTTGTTCGACACCATCGACGAGATCGGTGTGCGTGACGGCTCGAACCTGTCGATCGACGGTTACGAATTCGCACCCACGTTCTCGATCTGGACCACGATCGAGGAGTGTCTCAACCCTCCGATCGTCTGGGAGAAGGCGCGCGGTCTCTACACCACCGACTGTTTCAGCGAGCCGGAGATCTTCCACTTCCCGGCTGGGATCGGACCGATCGAATGTGTGAACGTGGAACACGAAGAAGTTCTTCTCATCCCGCGTGAGATCGACTGCAATCGGGTGACGTTCAAGTACGGACTGGGCGCCGAGTTCATCGACTGGTTGAAGACCTTCGCGTATCTCGGTCTCGATT
>JBEDFW010000104.1:0-2817 GCA_041174985.1 Actinomycetota bacterium
GTGATGCCGAGGTGTTGACCGAAGCCATGCGTCGCGCCGTCGATCACGTCGTCGCCGACGGGGTGCCGATCACATCGGTGTTCGTGGAGCCGGGAATTGCGGCTGCGAAGGCAAGTCAGGAGTCGGCGTTCCTCGACTGGGACCGCCACCCCACTCCCCTCGCCTCGGCCTGGACCACTTGAGTCTCCGGTGTTCTGGGTCTGTGATCGGACGCCCAGCGTCCGATCACAGACCCAGAACACCAAGAACACAACACCAAGAACACCACACCAAGAACACCACACCAAGAACACACCCGGGGCATGGGGCGACAGTCAGCGTTACTTCACAGCGGTGGGAGCGACGGGACCGCCGAGGCCGCGAGTGAAGGGCAACGGTGTCGCCGTCAGCAAGAAGTCGTACTGACCGTCGTTCGCGCAATCAGCGGCCAGATCGTCGAGTACCCAGTTCTGACCTTGCGTGAGACCGATGTCGCGGATGTTCACCATGTGCACTGGCAACAAAGCCGCCGGATCCTCCGGGGGATAACACTCGAACACGATGGTGTCGGTGGCCACGATCGCGACGTCATGGTCGCGGATCCACTGCACGCTCTTCAGACCGAGACCGGGTGTCGGATGCGAGTAGTGAACCTTGTCGCCCACGCGCAACCAGTGCATCTGCCCGGTGCGCACGCACACGATGTCTCCGGGCATCACCGTGACCCCCGCTTTCGATGCTGCGGCGTCGAGATCGTCGCCGCTCACGGCGTACATGTCGTCGAAGTGGTCGACACCGTGGAGACGCGCGATGTCGAGCAGCACTCCGCGCGAGACAACCGGACCGACCTTCTCGATACCGAGTTCGTGGCTGCCCGCTTCGTCGACCGTGCTCATCGAAACACCGTTGTACAAGAGCCCGTCGTATCCGACGTGCGCGAGCGAGTCGAGGTGTGTCGAAGCCTGGATTCCCATCGACACCGCGTCGTCGCTCGACGTGAAATCACCCGGATCGCCGGTGAGCGATTGGTTGATCGAGACCATGGTTCGTTCGGGGTTGATGCGCCCCTGGATGTAGCCGAGTTGCATGCCGTTCTCGTCGAACGGAAAAGCGAGTGAGAAGACCTTGCCTTGCCGCGCCGCCGCCATGCCGCGACGGATCGCTGCCGCATCGATCAGGTTGAGAGTTCCTCGGCGATCGTCGGCTCCCCATCGACCCCAGTTCGAGACTTTGGCCGCCAACTCGTGCACGTACGCAGGAAGTGCCACGGTGATCCTTTCCTCAGCCGTTCACCAGTTCGGCCATGGTGCGCAGTGTGTCGGGCGAGCCACCCACGATCAGAGTGGTCACACGACTTTCGCGCCAGGCGGCGAGGTCGTCTTTGATCTTGGCCGGCGGGCCGACCAGACAGATCTCGTCGACCATCGCGTTGGGAACGGCGGCAATCGCTTCGGCCTGCTTGCCGTTCAGGAACAGGTCCTGGATCGTGTCGACTGCTCGTTCGTACCCGAGGCGGCGGAACACGTCGGCGTGGAAGTTCATCTCCTGTGCACCCATACCGCCCACGTAGAGAGCGAGTGTGGGACGAACCCGGTCGTAGGCGCGATCGATGTCGTCGTCGATGGCGATGGTCGCCGTCGCAAGGATCTCGAATTCGTCGGGGCGACGCCGCGCCGTCGGTCGAGCGAATCCTTCGGTCAACGACGCCGCGTACAACTCTTCGTGGCGAGGTGCATAGAAGATCGGGAACCACCCATCGGCGATCTCGGCAGCGAGCGCCACGTTCTTCGGTCCTTCGGCACCGAGGAAGATCGGTACGTCGGCTCGCAGCGGGTGCGTCATCACGTTCAGCGCTTTGCCCAGACCGAGTCCCTCCTTCGACGGGATCGGATACTCGGGCCCGTCGTTCGTGAGACGCTCGTCGCGCTTCAGGATCTTGCGGATGATGTCGACGTATTCACGCGTACGCGCCAACGGACGAGTGAAACGCTGGCCGTACCAACCCTCGACCACTTGCGGACCCGACACTCCGAGACCGAGACAGAACCGACCACCGGACAGGTGGTCCATCGTGATCGTCGCCATGGCGGTGGCCGACGGTGTGCGAGCCGAGATCTGCACGATGTTGGTACCGAGACGCAGACGCGATGTGCCGGCCCCCCACCACGCGAGCGGAGAGATGGCGTCGCTGCCCCATGATTCGGCGGTCCAGACCGAGTCGTAGCCGAGGCCTTCGATCATCGACAGCGTCTCGGGTACTCCGGCCGGCATCGAGCGGCCCCAGTAGCCGATGTGCCAACCCAATTTCAGATCTTTGGTCATCGCCGCGTCCCTCCCGGCGTTTCACCGTAGTTCGCCACCGCCCTCGCCGGTCCACCGTGCTACAACGGATCCCCATGGAGATCGGTTACACACCCGAGCAAGAGGCCATGCGCACCGAGCTGCGGGGCTACTACGAAAAGCTGCTCGACGACGCCACGGTCGCCGAACTCGGAACGAGCCACGGGATCGGTGCAGCGCCCCGACGGGTCTGGAAACAGATGTGCGCCGACGGTTGGGCCGGAATCGGCTGGCCGAAGGAGTACGGCGGTCAAGGTCGCAGTGCGATCGAGCAGTTCATCTTCTTCGACGAGTCGATGCGCGCCGGTGCGCCGGTCCCGATGCTCAGCATCAACACGGTCGGTCCGACTCTCATGAACTTCGGAACCCAGGATCAAAAGGACTTCTTTCTTCCCAAGATCCTCGCCGGAGACGTGCATTTCTGCATCGGTTACTCCGAGCCCGGTGCCGGTACCGACTTGGCGTCGCTCCAGACTCGCGCGGTGCGCGACGGTGATC
>JBEDFW010000105.1:0-7402 GCA_041174985.1 Actinomycetota bacterium
CTCCTCGGCATGCCGGCTTCAGTCGAAGTCGATCTCACCGGGCTGTGGCACCGAGAGACCGCCGTCGTCGGCGCCTACACCTACGGCACCGAGACGATGCCCGATGGACGTCGTCGCCGAACCTTCGAATTGGCCATCGAGGACGTTCGCCACGTCCCCGTCGACCGTCTGCTGTCGGCCACCTACCGACTCGACGATTACCAAGACGCCCTCGCGCACGCGGCCACGGCCGGCCGTCGCGGAGCCGTGAAGATCGCTTTCGACATGCGCCGCACCGAATCGCACCGACCTGAGGAGACTCGCTGATGCCCCGTCCCGGTTTCGTTCTCGACGTCGATCGCTCGACACCACCGATCCTCTTCTGGCGAGGCGAGAACTTCTCGCTCGAGAAGTTGCCCGCCGGGCGGAGTCGCGTCGTGTACGCCCCCGAGCCTCTACCGGCGATCGCCGACGTCGACGGAGCGATCCGCAATGCTCTCCTCAACCCGATCGACCAGGATCCCTTGCCCGCCCTTCTCTTCCCGGGCATGAAACTGACGATCGCGTTCGACGACGTGAGCCTGCCGCTGCCCAAGATGCAGCGCCCCGACGTGCGTCAGCGCGTGATCGAGGCGGTGCTCGACCTCGCCGCCGAAGCAGGTGTGGACGACGTGCACATCATCTCGGCCCTGGCTCTGCACCGGCGTATGACCGAAGCCGAATTGCGCCATGCCGTCGGTGACCGCGTGTACGACGCCTTCGCTCCGCGCGGACTGCTCTATCAGCACGACGCCGAGGACCCCGACGCCCTAACCTTCCTCGGCACCACGCCGCACGGCGAAGAAGTCGAGATCAACAAGCGCGCGGCCGAGAGCGACCTCTTGGTCTACGTCAACATCAACTTGGTGGCCATGGACGGCGGATGGAAGAGCACGGCCACCGGGCTCGCGTCGTATCGCTCACTGCGCCACCATCACAATCCCGAGACCATGACGCACTCGCGCAGTTTCATGGACCAGCACCGCAGCGAACTGCACAAGAGCAATTGGCGCATGGGCAAAGTCCTGCTCGACAGCGGAGTCAAGGTCTTCCAGATCGAGACGACCCTCAACACCGACACCTTCCCGTCACCGTTCAACTTCTTGTCGAAGCGCGAGTGGGAATGGTCCCCCCGCGACCGAATGACCTTTCTCGGCACGACCAAGGCTCTCAATCGCACACCACCTCGGCTGGCCCGCAACATCTTCCACTCGATCGAGGCGCCGCATCAGATGACGAGCGTCCAAGCGGGTGAAGTCGAGGCGGTGCACCGCATCACCACCGAGCACGTGTACGCCCAGCAGCTCGTCGAGGTGAAGGGCCAGACCGACATCCTCACCATGGGAATCCCGTACATCAGCCCCTACAACGTGCACTCGATCCTCAACCCGATCCTGGTTCAGGTGATGGCGATGGGCTACTACTTCAACATGTACCGCGGAGTTCCGCTGGTGCGGGAGGGCGGCGTGATCATCATGACGCACCCGTGCCGACCCGAGTTCAACCCGGTTCATCATCCGAGTTACATCGACTTCTTCGAACAGGTCCTCGCCGACACCACCGATCCGTACGTGATGTCGCAGAAGTGGGAGAAGCAGTACGCCGAAGACGAGTGGTACCGCCATCTGTACCGCACGAGTTACGCGTACCACGGAGTCCATCCGTTCTACATGTGGTACTGGGGTACGCACGGAATGAAGCACTGCAGCCGCATCATCGTGGTGGGCGGCGATCCCAAGACCGTGCGCCGACTCGGTTTCGTGCCGGCGAGCACCATGGACGACGCCCTCGAGATCGCGAGCGACGTGGTGGGTCGTGCACCGACGATCACCCACCTGCACACTCCCCCTCTTCTCGTGGCCGATGTGAGCATCTGATGGCTCGCGACGACGCCCCGTGGAAGCCGAGTCGACTGGCCGGTCTCGGCCGTGTCGGCGATTCGGTCGAGCGCGTCGTTCGACCGATCGGGACGCGCTTCGTGCGCCGCGGATTCCCGTACACCGCTCCCACGGTGCCTCGAGGCATGACCGTTCCGGCCGACGAACCGAACCTCGGCGCCGATTACGACACGGCTTGGGCGCGGCGCGCACCGGCCCGCGTGGTGCGACGTGGACTCGTGAACGGACCGATCCGCTGGATGATTCGCGGAGTGGCGAGTCCGACGGTGTTCGGCACCGACCGTCTGAGCGATCTGGCGCGCCTCGACGATCCGCCGGCGTTGATCTTCACCCCCAACCATCATTCGCATCTCGACACCGCCCTCATGGCGACCGCGGTTCCCGAGCCCTGGCGTTCGAAACTCGTCGTGGCCGCAGCCGCCGATTATTTCTTCGACAAACGGTGGAAAGCGATCATGGCTTCGCTCTCCTTGAACGCCATCCCGATCGATCGTGAGGTGACCGGCCGCAAGTCCTCGGAGATGATCAAGAAGTTGGTCGAGGACGGTTGGAGTCTCGTGATCTATCCCGAAGGCGGACGATCCCCCGACGGCTGGGGTCAGGATTTCAAAGGTGGCGCGGCGTACTTGTCGTCCCGCACCGGCGCTCCCGTCGTACCGGTCTTCATCGACGGAACGGGATCGATCTTCGGCAAGGGCATGAAGCGACCCCGGGCGGGAACCACCAAGGTCGTGTTCGGGCATCCGCTCGTGACGAACGACGACGAGAACACCCGGCGCTTCTCGGCTCGTATCGAATCGGCCGTCACGGCACTCGGCGACGAATCGCTCACCGACTACTGGACGGCCCGTCAGCGTTCGGCGCGTCGTGAAAGTCCCAAACTCACCGGACCCGAGTACACCGGGTGGCGTCGACAGTGGGCGTTGTCGGAACGTCGGTCACTCGGGACGGCCGGTGTTCGTCGCCGGCAACAGCGTCGCTGGCCCGACCTCGACTGAGCGCGACCCGTCGTTCTGGTGGCAATCAAGATCGAAAGTCCAGCACGCGCGTGCCACCAGAAGCACCAAGGTCAGGGGTTCTTGGTGCGCGCCGGAATGTTGATCTCGTCACCGGGAAGGATGACGACTCCGGTGTCGACCCAACCGTTGGCGGCGAGCAGCGCCGAGAGTTCGACTCCCCACGCATCGGCGATCTTGGAGAGCGAATCACCGAGCTGAACCGTGTACTTGCCCTGGCCCGGTTCGGGCGATGGTGCCGTCGTCTCCGAGGGAATCGGCATACCGGCCACCGATGTCGACACGTTGGTCGCCGTGGGCGGAATGAGGATCACCATGCCGGGCGACAACGGATGCATGATTCCGTCGGCCCAACTGTTGTAACTGGCGATGTCTTCGGCACTCACCCCGAACTTGCCGGCGATCGCGTACATCGAGTCACCCGACACGATCGTGTAGGTCATGGGAGGCGGCAAGGTGTTGGCCGGATCGACGGTGGTGGCCACCGAGGGCGGAGTGGTCGCGTAATTGGTCGACGTGAGAGGGCGCAGAGTCGTGGCCGTCGAGCCCGGATCGCTTCCGCACGACGCGAGAACCGGGAGGACCGACGCCACCGACAGAACTCCGATCAACCTGGTCGAACGCACGGGCGACAATCTAGTTGTCGAGGTGACGACGTGGGTGTCACCACCCACTCGCACACTCGTCACACGAGGGGACGATCGCTGGGCAGGATCGGCGCCGGCAACCAGGTCTCCCCGAGCAGGAAACGATCGACACCAGCGGCACAGGCCCGACCTTCGGCGATCGCCCAGACGATGAGGCTCTGACCACGACCCATGTCGCCGGCCACGAAGACTCCGGGAACCGACGTCATGTACGAGTCGTTGCGCTTCACGTTGCCACGTTCGTCGAGTTCGACACCCAGGCGATCGAGCCAACCACCCTTCTCCGGACCGACGAAGCCGAGCGCGAGGAACACGAAGTCGGCCGGAAGTTCGTGATCGGTTCCTTCGACCTTCACGAACCTTCCGTCCTTCATCTCGACCTCGTGGACGAGCAGCGCCTTCACACGCCCGTTGCCGTCGTCGACGAAACGTTCGGTGTTCACGCTGTAGATGCGCTCGCCACCCTCTTCGTGTGCCGACGACACGCGGTAGACCATCGAGTACTGCGGCCACGGATTTCCCGACGAACGCTCCTCCGGGGGGCGCGGCATGATCTCGAGCTGAGTGACCGATGCGGCGCCTTGACGGTGCGCCGTTCCCAGACAATCGGCACCGGTGTCACCGCCACCGATGATCACGACGTGACGACCGTTCACGTCGATCGGTGAGGCCGTGAGGTCACCCTCTTGCACGCGATTGGCGAAGGGCAGGTACTCCATCGCCTGATGGATCCCGACCAAGTCGCGACCGGGAATCGGAAGGTCGCGCCACGCCGTCGCACCGCACGCGAGAACCACCGCGTCGTGCGATGCCACGAGAACGTCGATGTCGATGTTCTGACCCACCACGGCATTGGTCCGGAACTCGGTTCCTTCGGCTTCCATCTGCGCGATGCGTCGATCGACGTGCTTCTTCTCCATCTTGAATTCGGGAATGCCATAACGCAGCAGACCACCGATTCGATCGGCTCGCTCGAGAACGACCACGTCGTGTCCGGCGCGGGTGAGCTGCTGAGCAGCGGCCAGACCGGCCGGACCCGAGCCGATCACGGCGACGCGACGTCCGGTCTTCACACTCGGGACGTGCGGAGTGACCCAACCTTCGGCCCAGGCCCGATCGATGATCTCGACTTCGACCTGCTTGATGGCCACCGGATCGGCGTTGATCCCGAGAACACACGCCGACTCGCACGGCGCCGGACACAAACGACCGGTGAACTCGGGGAAGTTGTTCGTCGCGTGCAGCCGGTCGATCGCGTCACGCCAGTGTTCGCGATAGACGAGGTCGTTCCAGTCGGGAATGAGGTTCCCGAGTGGACAGCCGTTGTTGCAGAACGGGATGCCGCAATCCATGCAGCGTCCGGCCTGCCGCTTCAGGGCCTCACGATCGAAGGGCTCGTAGACCTCTTTCCAGTCGCGCAGACGAACCGGCACCGGACGGCGAGTCGGCCCCTCTCGGTCCCACTTCAGAAAGCCAGTGGTCTCACCCATTGGACACCTCCATCACATGACGCAGGGTCTCGTCGTCGGACCAACCCTTCTCGCGTGCCGATTCGAGCACGGCGAGCACCCGTTTGTAATCGCGTGGCATCACCTTGCGGAAGTGCGACACCTCGGCGTCCCACGCGTCGAGGATCCGGCGAGCGATCGCGCTGTCGGTCTCCCCCACGTGATCGGTCAGGGTCGTCCGCAAGAAATCCACGTCGGAGCGATCGAGCGCTTCGAGGTCGACCAGTTCGTAGTTGACCTTGGACGCGAAGACCTCGAACGGGTCGTACACGTAGGCGACTCCGCCCGACATTCCGGCCGCGAAGTTGCGTCCGGTCGGACCGAGAACGACGACGCGGCCCCCGGTCATGTACTCGCAACCGTGATCGCCCACACCTTCGACGACCGCCGTCGCTCCGGAGTTACGGACGCAGAAACGCTCACCCACGATGCCGCGCAGGTAGATCTCGCCTCCGGTCGCGCCGTAACCGATGACGTTTCCGGCGATCACGTTCTCCTCGGCGACGAGATGCGAATCACGATCGGGGCGCACGGCGATCCGACCACCCGACAAACCCTTGCCGAGATAATCGTTGGAGTCGCCTTCGAGACGAAGAGTGATTCCGGCCGGCACGAAGGCACCGAAACTCTGACCGGCCGAACCGCGGAAGTCGATCTGAATGGTGTCAGCCGGCAGACCTTCCCCCTTCCATCGCTTCGTCACCTCGTGGCCGAGCATGGTGCCGACCGTTCGGTTCACGTTGCGGATCGGCACGGCGAAGCGGACCGGTGCGCCCGTTTCGATCGCGGCCTTCGACCGTTCGATGAGTTCGATGTCGAGCGCGTCCGAGAGTCCGTGGTCCTGGGCCACGCTCTGATGCATCGTCTGGGCATACGGGTTCTGGGCGGCCACGAGGATCGGCGAGAGGTCGAGTCCACGGGCCTTCCAGTGGTCGAGTGCGGCCTTGGTGTCGAGGATCTCGCTGTGACCGACCATCTCTTCGATCGTGCGGAAACCCAACTCGGCCATCAGCTCGCGAACTTCTTCGGCCACGAACTCGAAGAAGTTCACGACGAACTCGGGTTGACCCGAGAACCGCTTGCGCAATTCGGGGTTCTGCGTGGCGATGCCCACCGGACAGGTGTCGAGGTGGCACACGCGCATCATGATGCAACCGCTGACCACGAGCGGAGCGGTGGCGAAACCGAACTCCTCGGCACCGAGGAGGGCGGCGATCACCACGTCACGACCGGTCTTCATCTGACCGTCGGCTTGCACGACGATGCGGTCACGTAGCCCGTTGAGCATGAGTGTCTGCTGCGTCTCGGCGAGACCGAGTTCCCACGGCGCACCGGCGTGCTTGAGCGACGTGAGCGGCGACGCGCCGGTGCCGCCATCGTGGCCGGAGATGAGGACCACGTCGGCCTTGGCCTTGCTCACACCGGCCGCCACGGTTCCCACTCCGACTTCGGCCACCAACTTCACGTGCACTCGCGCCGCCGGATTGGAGTTCTTCAAGTCGTGGATCAACTGCTTCAGGTCTTCGATGGAATAGATGTCATGGTGCGGCGGCGGGCTGATGAGACCCACGCCCGGCGTCGAGTGACGAGTCTTGGCCACCCACGGGTACACCTTGTGACCGGGAAGCTGACCACCCTCACCGGGCTTGGCTCCCTGAGCCATCTTGATCTGCAGATCGTCGGCGTTGGTGAGGTACTCGCTCGTCACGCCGAATCGACCCGACGCGACCTGCTTGATCGCCGAACGCCGTTGCGGATCGTGCAGACGATCGGAGTCCTCTCCGCCTTCGCCCGTGTTGCTCTTTCCGCCGATGCGGTTCATCGCGATCGCCAAGGTCTCATGGGCCTCGGCCGAGATCGAGCCGTAACTCATCGCTCCGGTGGAGAAGCGCTTGACGATCGACGACACCGACTCGACCTCGTCGATCGGCACCGACGGGCGGACACCGCGTCGCAGATCGAACAGACCACGCAACGTGGCGAGGTTCTTCGACTGGTCGTCGACGGCCTTGGTGTACTGCTTGAAGACGTCGTAGCGCTTGGCCCGCGTGCTGTGCTGCAGGCGGTACACGGTCTCGGGGTTGAAGAGATGGAACTCCCCTTCACGACGCCACTGGTACTCGCCGCCGAGATCGAGTTTGCGGTGAGCGCGATGATCCGGATTCGTCGGATGCGCCGTGGTGTGACGCAGTTCGACCTCGCGGGCGATCTCGTCGAGACCGACGCCGCCCAGACGACTCACGGTTCCGGTGAAGTATTCGTCGACCAGATCACGACCCAGACCGATGGCTTCGAAGATCTGCGCTCCGGTGTAC
>JBEDFW010000106.1:0-2867 GCA_041174985.1 Actinomycetota bacterium
ATGAGCAGTCCGGCGGCACCGAAGAGTCCCCAATGGCGGGATTGGCACTTCTGACAAAAAACCCAGCCGTCACCGTCGCGGAATCCCACGCCCCGATGTTGTCACGCCGTGGTGACGGGAGCCGGATCCGGAACGACCGGACGCGACCTCAGATCGCCGGCCAAGGTGTAACCGGTTCCCACCAGGACCACGATGAGGATCGCGCACGCGACGAAAGTGACACCTCGGTCGAACGTGTCGTAGCTCCAGCCGGCGGCCGAGGCGGCGAATCCGCCGACCAGGGTCTGCAAGCCGCCGAGCAAACCTTGCGCACCCGCTTGTCGTTCGCTCGGTGCGGCGATTCCCACTGCGACGCCCGCACTCGTGACGGTGAGTCCGTCGTTCGTGGTGTGCAACAAGAAGACCACCATCATGAGATAGGGGCTGGGCAGAAGTCCGTACAGGGTCATGCAGAGCGCGCCGACCAACATGCCGATCGATCCGACGGCATAGGGCCCCACCCGTTGGGCGAGTTTCCCACCGATCGGGCCGAGGACGACCATGGGTAGGGCGAAGAGAGCGATGCCGAGATTGGCCATCCAGGACGGGGCGTCGAGATCTTCCATCATGATCGCCCACAGCGAATCGAAGGTGCCGATCATCAAGAAGAGGGCCAGGCCGATGAGGATGCCGGCCGTGACACCACGGTTCTTCAGGAGGTCGAACGCGAAACGTTCACTCGGTTGCTCGTCGGAAGCGGTCTCGGGGATCGCGCTTCGGAAGATCGCGAAGGCGACGATCACGGTCCCGATCGCGAGAACGACGAAGGGGGCCGGAATGCCGATCGGGTCGACCGTCGCGACAGCGATCACCGGCCCGGTGGCGAAGCCGGCCACGTCGACGCTCACGAGTCGACCCATGTTGAGACCCATGTGTTCGGGATCACTGACGATGATGATCCGCCGCAGGGCGGGCAGCGACATGCCGGCGCCGATTCCCATGAGAACTCGGCCGAGGATGATCACGAGAGCCGTGGTTCCGAACCCCATGAGGAGACAACCGAGAACGACCGAGGCGAATCCGATCACGAGCAGACGGCGAGCATGCCCACGATCGGCGAGAGGGGCCAGACCGAGTTGTGCGCCGAACGACGCGAAGAATCCGACGGCGACGACGAGACCGAGGAACGTCTCGGAGATTCCGTACTCGTCGCGATAGTCGTCGAGCATCGTGAACATGACGCCGTACGAGGCAGCTAGCAGAAACGTCGCCGCCTGAAGGGTTCGAACGAGACGGCGCGTGGACACGAGAGTCGACGCTACCGGATGGTCGGCGTGCGGTCGGGATCGGTTTCGAGTGTGCGACGTCAGAGTCGGTCGTGTCGGGAGACGAGATCGTCGAGGTAGTCGGCGCTTGTTTCTTCGAGACGTGAGCACTCGTCGAGTACGGAAATCACCCTCGGATCAGGATGGCGCGACGCGATTCCTCGCCAGGCATTGGCACCCTGTCGTTCGGCGTCGGCCTGAACACGCAATTGGTCGCGAATCGACAGAGGGGCGAAAACGTCGTAATAGACCGCGATGGCATCGGAAAGAGGGGCCTCGAGTTGTGGACGCAACGATTCGTCGAGAGCGAACGCTCCTTCGATGAGGTCGGCGATCCGGTCTTCGCGACCGGCACAACTCATGAGACCGTCTCGATGCTCGGGAAGTGCTGCGGCCCAGCGTCGGTATCTCTCGGCGGCTCCGCGTTCGAGCAGAGCGAGGAAGCGCGGCATCGTCTCGGGTGCTACCCGAGCGATGTAGGGCCCGAGTAGTTCGCCGAAGCGCGGAATGGCCAGATCGGTCATGACCCGACGGTAGTCCGTGGACGGTGGGTGAGTCACGGGTGGCTAGCGTTCCGGTCGTGGAGATTCGTCCGGTGACCGGTGTGTTCGGTGCCGAGATCCTGGGCGTCCGCCTCACTGATCTGGACGACCGTGAATTGGCCGACGTACGGGACGCGATGTGTCGTCACGAGGTGGTGGTGTTCCGAGACCAGTTCCTCGACGCGGCCGCGCAATCGGCCTTCTCGCGGCGTCTCGGGCCGTCCGCCGAGACGCCCTTCGTGCGCACCATGCACGACCATCCTGATGTCATCCGGGTGGTGAAGGAAGCCGACGAAGGATCGGCGTTCAACTTCGGCGGCGCGTGGCACTCGGATTTCTCGTTCCTCGAGAACCCACCGTCGTTCACGATCCTGGCCGCGGTCGACGTGCCGCCCTACGGTGGTGACACCGTCTTCGCCTCGATGTCGGCCGCCTGGCGTGCGCTCGATCCGACGACGCAGGAGCGATTGCGTGCCCTTCGGGTCGTGCACACCGCTCGAGACGCGTACTCGCGCCGCATGCAACCCGTGCACTCGGGTATGCGAGGAATGACGATCGAATGCGACGACACCGCGAACGAGGAACGCCGCCATCCTCTCGTACGTCGCCATGCCGAGACGGGGACGACGGTGTTGTTCTTCAATCGGGCGTACGTGCGTGACGTCGATGGCATGGACCGTGACGAGGCGGTCGACTTGTTGAACTTCCTCCATGCCCACACAACCGATGCGACGTTGTCGTATCGACATCGTTGGAGTCCGGGCGACGTCGTCGTGTGGGACAACCGATCGACCCAGCACTTGGCGGTCAACGACTACGCCGGATTCCGACGTGAGCTCACGCGCACCACGGTGCAGGGCGAAGTCCCGATTCCGGGCTGAGGACTCCGGTGAACGACGACAATCGCTGTCCTTGGGCCGCGGGCTCGGAGTCGATGATCGAGTATCACGACACCGAGTGGGGTTTCCCGGTCGACGACGATCGTCGGCTGTTCGAGAAGATCAGCCTCGAAGGATTCCAG
>JBEDFW010000107.1:0-6219 GCA_041174985.1 Actinomycetota bacterium
TCGTCACCCTCGATCTCGTCGGAAGCCGCGACGGCGAGCCAGTCGTGGGTCTCGCCGTCGACGATTGGTCCTACGAGATCGGAAAGAAGTGGGTCTGCCCGAGCTTCGACGAACAGTTGACCGGCGCCGTCGCCGGCGCCGAGTTGACCTTCACCGACACTCCGAACGGCACCGAAGAAGCGGCTGACTTCGCCGTGAAAGTCTCGGCGGTTCAGGAACTCACGCTGCCCCAGGCCGACGACGCCTGGGTTGCCGCCAACGTCGACGGATTCGACACCCTCGCCGCTTGGCGAGACGCCGTTCGCGAGCGCATGGACGCCGCCCGGTGGGACCAGGCCCGGGGCAATCTCGTCGAGAAGGTCACCGATCAGCTCGCCGAACTCGTGTCGATCGATCCGCCGGAATCGTTGGTCTCGGCCGACCTGCAACAGCGCGTGCAGAACGTGGTCCGACAGTTCAGTGCCCAGGGAATGAACCTCGAGCAGTGGCTGCAAGCCACGGGTCAGGAGCCAGCCGATTTCGTCGAGTCGTTCCGTCCGCAGTCGGTCAAGGCGGCCAAGGTCGATCTGGCCCTGCGTGCCGTCGTCGCCGCTCAGGGTCTGGCGGCGTCCGAAGCCGACGTCGAGCGCGAACTGGCCGGGATCGCTCAACGAACCAACGAGAACGCCATTCGTCAGCAGCTGATGTCGGGTTCGAAGAAGAAGCCGAAGTTGGTGACGATCGATCAGGTGCGGGCCGCGTATGTGGCCAACGACGCACTGGTCGAACTGGCCGCCGAGATCGGTAAGTCGAAGGCGCTCGATTGGCTGATTCACCACGTCCAGTACGTCGATCCGAGTGGCAACGTGCTCGACTCGGATACGGTCGTCGGACATTCGGAATCCGATCACGATCACGAGCACGATCACGAACACGACCACGAACACGACGGAGCGTCTGCATGAACCTCGAGGCCTACAACTATTACGTTCCCACGGTGGTCGAGCAGACCAATCGCGGTGAGCGCGCGTACGACCTCTACAGCCGTCTGCTGAAAGAGAACATCCTCTTCCTCGGCACGCCGATCGACGACACCATCGCCAACTTGGTGTGTGCTCAGCTCATCCACCTCGAGAGCGAGAACCCCGACAAGGACATCAACATCTACATCAACAGTCCGGGTGGCGACATCACGGCCTTGTTCGCGATCTACGACACGATGCAATTCATCAAGAACGACATCGCCACGATCTGCCTCGGCCAAGCCGCCAGCGCAGCCGCGGTCCTCTTGGCGGCGGGCACCAAGGGCAAGCGCTTGGCTCTCCCGCACAGCCGAGTGCTCCTCCACCAGCCCTATGGACAGGTGGGTTACGGACAAGTGACCGACCTCGAGATCGCCGCCAAGGAGATCATGCGGATGCGCGACCTCCTCGAGGAGATCCTCGCCCAGCACACCGGACAGCCGATCGACCGCATTCACGCCGACACCGATCGTGACTTCGTGATGGAGGCCCAGGAGGCCCTCGCTTACGGGATCATCGACGATGTCATCTCCGCCCGTGGCGTGGTCGACCGGGGTGGCCCCATCCGCTGACCTGCGGTTTCTCGTCTGCTCCCGGGCCGTCGGGGTTTCTCCTCAAGGTCTTGACACAAATCGCCGACAACCTCGGTTGGAATCAGTCAGACTGAGACACGCTCATCACGAGCCGTTGCGGAGAGGAGGGTAGGCGTGGCCAAATTCGGAGACACCGGCGAGATCCTGAAGTGCTCTTTCTGCGGCAAGTCGCAGAAGCAGGTCAAGAAACTCATCGCCGGCCCGGGCGTCTACATCTGCGACGAGTGCATCGATCTCTGCAACGAGATCATCGAGGAAGAGGTGTCCGAGGCGTCCGACCTCAAGATGGACGATCTGCCGAACCCGCGGGAGATCCTGAACTTCCTCGACGAGTACGTCGTGGGTCAGACCCAGGCGAAGAAAGTTCTTTCGGTCGCCGTCTACAACCACTACCGCCGCATCCAGTACCAGAAGGAGCACGCACTCGGGAAGCGCGACGACGTCGAACTGGCCAAGAGCAACATCCTTCTGCTCGGTCCGACGGGCTGTGGAAAGACACACCTGGCGCAGACGCTGGCGCGCATGCTCAACGTGCCCTTCGCCATCGCCGATGCAACCGCTCTCACCGAAGCCGGATACGTCGGTGAAGACGTCGAGAACATCCTTCTCAAGTTGATCCAGGCCGCCGATTTCGACGTGAAGAAGGCCGAAACCGGGATCATCTACATCGACGAGATCGACAAGATCGCGCGTAAGAGCGAGAACCCGTCCATCACTCGCGACGTGTCGGGTGAGGGTGTGCAGCAGGCTCTTCTCAAGATCCTCGAAGGCACGGTGGCGTCGGTTCCCCCGCAGGGAGGCCGCAAGCATCCGCATCAGGAATTCATCCAGATCGACACGACCAACGTCTTGTTCATCTGTGGTGGCGCGTTCGCCGGACTCGACAAGATCATCGAGCAGCGCATCGGACACAAGGGTGTGGGATTCCACGCAACGGTCCGGAGCAAGGCCGAGAAGGATCCGGGCGAATTGTTCGCGCAGGTCCTGCCCGAGGATCTGTTGGCCTTCGGCCTCATTCCCGAGTTCGTGGGTCGTCTTCCGATGGTCGGAGCCGTGCGCAACCTCGACCAGGACGCACTCGTCAAGATCCTCGTCGAGCCCAAGAACGCGCTCGTCAAGCAGTACGCCAAGTTCTTCGAATTCGAAGACGTCGAACTCGAACTGTCCGACGATGCGCTCACGGCCATCGCCGATCTGGCGCTGAAGCGCGGCACCGGCGCTCGTGGTCTGCGCGCGATCCTCGAGGAAGTGTTGCTCGACACGATGTACGAGCTGCCCGGCCGTGCCGATGTCGCCAAGATCGTCATCGAGAAGTCGACCGTGACCGACAAGGTCCCGCCGACTCTCGTTCCGCGTGCATCTGTGCGCTCGACGCGTCCGCGTCGGGCCGCGAGTTGATGAACTACGAGCAGGCACTCGCTTACCTCGACGCCCACGCCTCGTACGAGAAAACGGGTCGAATCGAGTCCCCGTCGCTCGCGGTGATCGAGCGTCTCTGCTCGGCCATGGGCGATCCACAGCACGCGGCTCCCGTCATCCACATCACCGGAACCAACGGCAAGGGATCGACCGCGCAGATGATCTCGCGTCTGCTCATGGCGTCGGGCCTCAGAGTCGGTACGTACACCAGTCCGCACCTCGAGCGAGTCAACGAACGAATGACCATCGACGGAATCGCCGTGTCAGACGACGAATTCGGTCGGCAGATCGGCGCCGTGGCCGATCTCGAGATCGTCGCTGGTGTGCGACCCGGTTACTTCGACACGTGCACGGCGGCCGCTTTTCGATGGTTCGCCGACGAAGCGGTCGACGTGATGGTGATCGAAGTCGGGCTCCTGGGTCGATGGGACGCGACCAACGTCGTCGATGCACAGGTCGCCGTGATCACCAACATCGGTCTCGATCACACCGAGTTCGCCGGCCCGACGCGTGCACACATCGCGGCCGAGAAATCCGGAATCGTCAAACCGAGCTCGGCGCTCGTCACCGGCGAGACCGATCCCGAGATGCTGGCCGTCTTCCGAGCCGCGCAGCCGTCGTCGATGCTCGTGCGCGACATCGACTTCTCGGTCGGTGCCAACGACCTGGCCCTCGGCGGGCGTTACGTCGAGATCCGCACGCCGACCACCATCTATCCCGAGGTGTTCGTGCCGCTCCACGGACATCACCAAGCCGTCAACGCCGCAGTGGCTCTGACCGCTGTCGAGACGTTCTTCGCTCGGCCACTCGACGACGACGTCGTGACGGAAGGTTTCGGCGCGGTGGAGATGCCGGGTCGATTCGAAATCCTCGACCATCAGCCACTCGTCATCGTCGACGGAGCCCACAATCCGGCCGGTGCCGACGTGTGCTCGTCGGTGTTCTTCCAGGACTTCGATCCCGCCGGTCGACGAGTGCTCGTGGTCGGATGTCTGCGTAGTCGCGATCCGGGAGAACTGTTGGCGGCGTTGCGGGCCGACGAATTCGATCTCGTCGTGTGTTGCACTGCTCCCACACCGCGCGGTCGCCCGGCCACCGAGATCGCCGAAGCGGCGCGGACCCTTGGCTGCGACGAGGTTCGGACCGTCGACGGAGTGTCGGACGCCATCGATCTGGCGCTGTCGTCTCGGTCCGCCGACGATGCCGTTCTCATCACCGGATCTCTGTACGTGGTGGGGGCCGCCCGCGGTCACCTGCGCGGTCACTTGCGCCGCCGGTAGCGTGAGCGACCATGTCCGATCGCACACTCGTCCTCCTGAAGCCCGATGCCGTCGAGCGGGGCCTCGTCGGCACCGTCCTGTCCCGATTCGAGGCCAAAGGTCTCAAGATCGTGGCCCTCGATCTGCGCTCTCTCGACGCCGACACCTTGGCTCGTCACTACGAGGAGCACGTGGGAAAGGGTTTCTACGCCGACCTGGTGGCGTTCATGTCACGGGGTCCGGTCGTGGCTCTGGTGCTCGAGGGCCCGGAGAACACCTGGGAAGTGGTGCGCACCATGATGGGGGCCACCAACCCCCGGACCGCTGCACCCGGCACCATCCGTGGTGACCTGGGCATTCTTTTCACCGAAAACCTCGTTCACGGTTCGGATTCCTTGGCATCAGCCCAGCGGGAGATCGGGATTTTCTTCCCCAATCTGTAACATTTCGGCCTATGGCCAGGAACAACCCGCTGGCCCTCGGCCGTGACATTGCGATCGACCTCGGGACGGCCAACACCCTCGTCTACGTCCGTGGGTATGGCGTCGTCCTCAACGAGCCCTCGGTGGTCGCCCTCGACGTGGCCGACGGGCGCCCGGTCGCCGTCGGGAACGAGGCCAAGCGGATGATGGGGCGCACCCCGGGACACATCCGGGCCGTCCGTCCGTTGAAAGACGGAGTCATCGCCGATTTCGAGGTCTGCGAGAAGATGCTCCGGTACTTCATCCAGAAGGTGCACACCAGTCGCTGGAGCAAGCCCCGGATGGTCATCTGCGTGCCGTCGGGGATCACGGGAGTCGAACAACGAGCCGTGCAGGACGCCGCCGAGTACGCGGGCGCCCGCAAGCCGGTGCACATCATCGAAGAGCCCATGGCGGCCGCCATCGGGGCCGATCTGCCGGTTCACGAACCGAGCGGAAACATGATCGTCGACATCGGCGGTGGCACCACCGAAGTCGCCGTCATCTCGTTGGGCGGCATCGTGACGGCGCAATCGTTGCGCGTGGCCGGCGACGAACTCGACGAAGCGATCATGGCCTATCTGAAAAAGGAGTTCTCTCTCGCGATCGGTGAACGAACCGCGGAGGAGATCAAGATCCAGATGGGTTCGGCCTGGCCGATGGAAGAGGAGATGACCGCCGACATTCGAGGTCGCGACCTCATCAGTGGTCTACCGCGAACGATTTCGCTCTCCACCGAACAGGTCCGCGAAGCTCTGGCCGAGCCGGTGGCCGCGATCGTCGACGTGGTGCGTACGACGCTCGACAAGACGCCCCCCGAATTGGCGGCCGACATCATGCACGCCGGCATCACGTTGTCGGGTGGGGGAGCTCTTCTCGCCGGAATCGATCGCCGGATGGCGCACGAGACGGGAATGCCCATCAACATCGCTCCCGATCCGCTGTTCTCGGTCGTGATCGGATCGGGTCGGGCCCTCGAGAACATCGAAGCCATGGGCGGTCTCCTGGCGGACAGTGCCGGCTGAGGTGGGTGGACGGCGATGCCGATCTACTCCGTGAGTCGCCGGCGAGCGCTCGCACTCCTCACGTTGACCTCGGTGCTCCTCATCACCCTCGATCTCCAGGGCAACTCGGTGGTCGACGGTGTGCGCCGAGCGTTTGGAACGGTGTTCGATCCGATCCAGGACTCGGCGCGTGTCGTCACCCGCCCGATCGAGAACGCCTGGCGCGGTATCACCGATTACGACGACTTGGCCGAAGAGAACCGACGGCTGCAAGAGCTCGTCGATCAGCAAGAAGGTGCCTTCATCGCCGCACTCGCGACAGTTCGTGACGCGCAAGAACTCCTCGCCCTGAACGGCATCGACGATCTCACCGAGATCTCCTCGATCACCGCTCAGGTGGTGGGTGAGGCACCGTCGAACTTCTCGCAGACGGTCGAGATCAACCAGGGTTCCGACGACGGTCTGCGGGTGGGGATGCCGGT
>JBEDFW010000108.1:0-4086 GCA_041174985.1 Actinomycetota bacterium
TGGTGACACCGTGCGCCGAACGACCAGTGGCCGCCGGATCGACGGCGGCCACGAGTTCGAGGGAAGGATCGGCGACGACGGCGTCGCACACGGTGGAGCCCATACGACCGCCGGCACCGAAGACACCGACTCTGATGGGAGCGGGAGACATGCGTGCGATCCTAAACCAGGATCACACGCACGATCCGCGTGATTCGACGGAAGTCGAACGCCGGCGACGACTCAGCGGTGACGACGCGGACCGCGATCGCGGCCACCACGTCCACCGTCACGTCCACCATCACGTCCACCGTCACGTCCACCGCCACGGCGCTCGTCGCTACCGGCTTCGCCACCGGGTCCGAGATCTCCGATCTGGCCGGCGATCTCCGAGTCGAACGCGTCGTCGAAGCTCACCGACACCGGCGCACCGCTGCGACCGTTGCTCGACGAACCGACCGACGAACCGTCGGAGGATCCGCCGTTCACCGGCTCGGGACCGTCACCGACGGGTGTGAGCGAAACCTTGCCCTTGTCGTCGATGTCGTCGACGCGAACTTCGATTTCCTGACCGAGGGTGAGCACGTCCTCGACGTTGTTGATGCGCTTACCGCGACCCAACTTCGAGATGTGCACGAGTCCGTCACGTCCGGGAAGGATGTTGACGAAGGCGCCGAACTTCGTGATCGACACGACTCGTCCGTTGTAGACCGCACCGAGTTCGGCCTTGGGCGGATCGACGATGGCGAGAATGCGCGCCTTGGCGTCTTCCATTCGCCAACCCTCGACGGCACCGATCGTGACGATGCCCACGACTCCGTCGTCGTCGACGCTGATGTCGGCGCCGGTCTCTTGCTGGATCGTGTTGATGATCTTGCCCTTCGGGCCGATCACTTCACCGACCTTGTCGAGCGGGATCGTGATCGAGATGATCTTCGGTGCCGACTCGGCGACTTCGGCGCGCGGTGCGGCGATCGCCGCGTTCATCACACCGAGAATGGCGAGGCGGGCTTCCTTGGCCTGGTCGAGCGCGGCGGCCAAGACGTCGGCGGGAATGCCGTCGATCTTGGTGTCGAGCTGCAGAGCCGTCACGGCATCAGCGGTGCCGGCCACCTTGAAGTCCATGTCGCCGAAGGCGTCTTCGGCTCCGAGGATGTCGGTGAGCGTCGTGTACTTGCCTTCGGCATAGATCAGACCCATGGCGATACCGGCCACCGGAGCCTTGATCGGAACACCCGCGTCCATGAGCGACAGCGACGAGGCGCAGACCGAACCCATCGAGGTGGATCCGTTCGACGACATCACTTCCGACACCAGGCGCAGTGCGTAGGCGAACTCTTCCTGGCTCGGCACGACCGGGAGAAGCGCGCGCTCGGCGAGCGCACCGTGACCGATCTCGCGACGCTTGGGCGAACCGACACGGCCGGTTTCACCGTTGGCCCACGGAGCCATGTTGTAGTGGTGGATGTAACGCTTCTCGCTGACCGGGGTAAGCGAGTCGATCATCTGATTCATGCGCGGCATGGCCAGAGTGGTCACGTTCATGACCTGGGTCTCACCACGCTGGAACAGACCCGAACCGTGGGCCGACGGAAGAACGCCGACTTCCGACGACACGGGGCGCAGGTCCCGAGGACCACGACCGTCGATACGGATGTTGTCCTCGACCACGCGCTTGCGGACCAACTTCTTGGTCAGGCTGCGCATGGCCTCTTTGACCTCGCGGTCACGGCCGGCGAACTGCTTGCCGTCACCACAGAGCGCGGCGACGGCAGCGGCCGTGGCGGCATCGGTGGCAGCGTTGCGATCGGACTTCTTGGCGATCTTGATCGCGTCGGCGAGAGCCGACGAGGCCGATGCTTCGACGGCGGCGTAGACGTCGTCGGTGTAATCGAGGATCGGCGTGTACGCGAGCGGAGTGATCGGTCCCTTGGTGCTGATGACCGAAGCGACCAACTGGCGCTGCAGGGCGATCGATTCCTTGATCCACTTCTTGGAGGCTTCGAGGCCACCGGCGAGAACGGTCTCGTTGACCTTGGGCGCGCCGCTTGCGTAGTACTCGAACGACTTCTCGGTTCCACCGGCTTCCACCATCATGATGGCCACGTCGCCATTGTCGAGTTCGCGACCAGCGACCACGAGTTCGAACGTGCTTTCGTCACCTTCGGTGTAGGTCGGGTGAGCGATCCAGCTTCCGTCCTGCGAGTAGGCCACCCGAACGGCACCGATCGGGCCGTCGAAGGGAATGCCGGAAATCATGAGCGCTGCCGATGCGGCGTTGATGCTCAGAACGTCGTGCGGGTTCGTCTGGTCGGCGCCGAGAACGGTGAGCACGATCTGCACTTCGTTGCGGAATCCGTCGGGGAACGCCGGACGCAGCGGTCGGTCGGTGAGACGACACGTGAGGATCGCGTCCTCGGTCGGACGACCTTCACGGCGGAAGAACGAGCCGGGGATCTTGCCGGCCGCATAGGCGCGCTCCTCGACGTCGACCGTGAGCGGGAAGAAGTCGACACCCGGTCGAACGTCTTTGGCCGCGTTGGCAGTGGCGAGGACGATGCTGTTTCCGATGGTCGCGACCACCGCACCCTGACTCTGCAGGGCGAACTTGCCGGTCTCGAAGGACAGGCTCTTGTCGGTACCACTGATGGCACCGGACACTCGAATGGCGTCAGCCATGACGAGCTCCTTTCGCGCGACGAACTCTCGTCGCATCAGGAGCAGCGGGACGGTTCCCAGTCGGCGGTGCCGCGTCCTCGGAGACGGCACGGGCGACTGACAACCGATCCTTCACTGCTCGGTTTATGGGTGGCCGACGGCAGTGAGCCGACGGCCGGGACGTCTCAGCGACGCAGGCCCAGTTCGGCCACGATCTCGCGGTACCGCTCGACGTTGCCAGCCTTCACGTAGTCGAGAAGACGGCGACGACGTCCCACCAGCATGAGAAGACCACGACGGCTGTGGTGGTCCTTGGGGTGGGACTTCAGGTGATCGGTGAGGTGATTGATCCGCTCGCTGAGGAGTGCGATCTGTACCTCGGGAGAACCGGTGTCGCTCGCATGCTTGCGATGCTTCGCGATCGTGTCGGCCTTGGGTGTTGCTGCCATGACATCTGCCTTCCGTGGACTGGACTCGGAGGTCGCCCCGGTCGATCCGGAGCATCACGCCAGAGCCGAAGCCCCAACGGACCAGGTCAGCCTAGGGGCGGCCGGGGCCCGTTCCACCTGGTCGCCAGCGTGGGCCACCTCAACCCCCCGCTACCCTGCGACTCGTGTTCACCGGCATCGTGGAAGAGCTCGGCACCGTGGTGTCGTCGGTTCCCGTGTCGACCGAGTGGGGCCCCGGGGTCCGCCTTCGCATCGCCGCGTCCACCGTTCTCGACGGGTCCGGTCTCGGTGCCTCGATCGCCGTGAACGGCTGCTGTCTGACTCTCGTCGATCAAGGAGTCAGCGACGGCCAGTCCTGGTGGGACACCGACGTCAGCGACGAGACCTTGCAGCGCACCACGACCGGTTCACTGAAGCCCGGTGACCGAGTCAACCTCGAACGTCCGATGGCTCTCGGCGATCGCCTCGGAGGGCACATGGTGCTCGGTCACGTCGATGCCGTGGGCGACGTGGTCTCTCCGGCCCCCGATCTCGTGGTTCGAGTTCCGCGCCACCTCATGAAGTACTTGGTCGAGAAGGGTTCGATCACCGTCGACGGGATCAGCCTGACCGCATTCGATCTCACCGGCGACACCTTCCGCGTCGCGGTGATTCCGCACACGGCCGAGGTGACCACTCTCGGCTTCCGCCCCGCCGGATCACGTGTGAATCTCGAGATGGACGTGTTGGCCAAGCACATCGAGCGACTCGTCGCCCCGCACGTCGGCGACTAGACGTCGACGGCCAAACGTCGCCGTTACCAACCCTCGTCCGCATCATCGTCTTCGAAGTCATCATCGTCTTCGAAGTCATCATCGTCATCGAAGTCATCATCGTCATCGAAGTCATCATCGTCATCGAAGTCATCATCGTCATCAAAATCATCAATATCAAGATCCGGCGGGGACTCGAAGTCTTCCGTAAGCGCGGCCAAAGCAACAATTTCTCCGGATTCGAATTG
>JBEDFW010000109.1:0-2656 GCA_041174985.1 Actinomycetota bacterium
GGACTGCGCGAACGCAAGAACGTCGATCTGATCGCCTGTCCCAGTTGCGGGCGAGCCGAGATCGACGTGATCGACGTGGCCAAGCGCGCGATGGAAGCTTTCGGAACTCGTGAGATCCCGCTCCAGGTCGCCGTCATGGGTTGTGTCGTCAACGGACCGGGTGAGGCCCGCGACGCCGATCTCGGTATCGCCGCGGGCAACAAGCGCGGTCACCTGTTCGTCAAGGGTCGCAACGTGGCTGTCGTTCCCGAATCGGAGATGGTCGAGGCACTGGTCGAGTGGGCCGAGTTCATTCACGAACACGGCGCCGATGCGGCGATCGCGCGTGCCGATACGGCCCGGGCCGAACGTGAAGCGGCCAAGGATCGCTCGCAGTTGCTCGACGACAAGGGTGACGACGCCAACGATGCCTCGTCCAAGATCGTGACCATCCGCTCCAAGACCCAACCCTGACCGCCATCACTTGGTGCTTCTGGTGGCACATTCATCGCCTGTTTCGTGCTGATCAGCCACCAGAACGCTGAGCGCACATTCCTGATCGTTCCGTTCGTTGTGAGGGTGATGGACGAACGAGTGGTGTTGCGTCAAGAGGCCGGACGATTTCTCGAGGTCTCCCGACTGCCGGACGGTTCCTTGCGCATCCACGGCCACGACATCGGTGGTGGTGTCGAGGAAATCTTCGGATCCGACGAGTACGAGTGGTTCAAGACCATTCCGATCGAGCACCTCGACCGTTGTCGAGAGGTGTTCGCCGTTCCCGACGGGGTCGACGTGATCGCGCATCTCGCCGAACACTTCACCGCCGACCACGGCTACGAATTCGAACGTCTGGTTCGCGAACACGAATTGTCCGTGCGATTCTGGTCGTGGCCGTAGCGCCACCTCGAACTGCCGCCGAACTGGTGGCACTTCAGCACGAAACAGGCGACGAATGTGCCACCAGAAGCACCAAGGCGGGGTCAGGGTTCGGTGATGCGGAAGAGGGTGGCGGTCGACGAACCGGAGGTCGCCTTCGAACTCTGATCGGGGCGGGGAGTGAGAGTGAGCTCCTCACCCGGCAACAGGCAGGCCACTTCACCGCGCTGCAGCCGATCGGTGGCACCGATTCCGCACACCGTGAGTTCGCGAGCCCGAGCGCGAATCGTCTCGGTCCCATGGATGCGGTGCACGTACAGAGCGAACGGTGCGTCGGGCGTGGGGAAGCGCCACATCTTGCCGGCTCCGGTTCGGGCCACGGGTTCGGCGCGTACGACCGGATCGACGAGTGGTTCGGGCACGACGGTGGCCAGCAATTCGTTCACGTCGACGTGCTTGTTGGTGAGTCCGCACCGAACGACGTTGTCGCTCGACCCCATGACCTCGAGACCCATGCCCGAGAGGTAGGCGTGCAGGTTGCCGGGTCCGAGATAAAGAGCCTGACCGGGCTCGAGCACCACGTGGTTCAAGAGCAGGGTCACGAGCACGGACACGTCATCGGGATACTTCTCGCCGAGTCGCACGACCCAGCGCGCGCTCGGTGATTCGTGGTCGGCGCACGCGGTGATCGTGTCGTGCAGGACGGGAAGGAATTCGTCGCGGTTGGTGAAGATCTGCCGCAGGGCGTAGCCGAGATCGTGATCGGCCAGCATCGTGGCCAGACGCGAAGCACCCCCACCGATGTCGTGCAACAAGTCGACCGTGCGCGTTGGCTCACGGAATCCGCACAGTGCTTCGAATCGACCGAGCGCGCACACGAGTTCGGGTTTGGCGAAGGGATCGCGGTAGATGCGCCGTGAGTTGCTCACCGGAATGCCCATCCGGTTCTCCCGCGCGTAGCCGGCCTGCGCCTGCTGGAGCGATGGATGCGATTGGAGGCTGAGTGGTTCGGCTGCCGCGAGGAACTTCACGAGGAAAGGAAGTTCGCCCGTCGACGAGACGAGCGAGGTGGAGAGCCCGCGAGTGTCGTCGAGAGCCGAGTGCGGTCGATCGGCGACTTCGTCGGCGACCTCCAGAACACGCGAAGGTCCGCCGAGGTGCGTGCCGAACCACAATTCGGCCCACGGGCGTCCGTCGGGCTCGGCGCCGATGAGACGCGGAATGGCGGTGGCGTGACCCCAGGGATAGTGCTGGACGACACCACGGACGAGCCGCACGTCAACTCCTGACGACGTCGATCAGCGCCTTCACGGCTTCGTCGACCCGCACGTCACGACGATCGCCGGTCTTACGGTCGCGAACTTCGATCACTCCGTCGGCCAGACCCTTGCCCACGACGACGATGGTGGGCACACCGAGCAATTCGGCGTCCTTGAACTTCACGCCGGGCGACACCGAGGTCCGATCGTCGATCAACACGCGCACGTGAGCGACTTCGAGTTCGGCGGCGATTCGTTCGGCCGTGGCGGCGATGTCGTCGCCACCCTTGCCCGCGATCACGACGTGGACGTCGGCCGGCGCGACTTCGCGCGGCCAACACAGTCCGAGTTCGTCGCACGACGACTCGGCGATGGCGGCCACCGCGCGTGACACGCCGATTCCGTAGGAGCCCATGGTGACGACCACCTGCTTGCCGTTCTGATCGAGCACGGTGAGATCGAGGGCCTCGGCGTACTTGCGACCGAGCTGGAAGATGTGGCCGATCTCGATGCCTCGCGCCATCTCGAGGGTGCCGCGGCAC
>JBEDFW010000110.1:0-4479 GCA_041174985.1 Actinomycetota bacterium
GCTCATGGGCGGCGTTCACCGAGGCGGCCCCGTGGATCGTCGATCGCGATCGGCTCCCGTGGATGTACGGAATCGACGAACTCCGACGATTGGCTCGGCGCGACGTTCCTCGCCTCACCACACCGGGAAGAGTTCCACCCGGATCCCGCGTCCTGACCGTGGGTCGTCACATCGTCGGCGCGATCGCTCCGTGGTACCTGAAGAAGAAGCGCGGTCGGTACTCCGATCCGGCAGCGAGCCGAGCCGAACTCTCCCTTCGTTTGCGTCGCGCCGTCGAGACTCTCGGTCCGACGTACATCAAGTTGGGTCAGATCATTTCGTCGGGTGAGGGACTCTTCCCGGCCGAACTCGTCGAACAGTTCAAACTCTGCCGAGATCGCGTGCCGGCCGAGCCGTTCTCGACCGTTCGTCTCACCGTCGAACGCGACCTCGGCGCGCGACTCGAGGACGTCTTCGAGTGGTTCGACGAGAAGGAACTCGCCGCGGCTTCCATCGCTCAGGTCCACGCCGCCCGGTTGCGTACCGGCGAAGACGTCGTCGTCAAGGTTCAACGTCCCGATGTGGCGTCCCTCGTCCGACGCGATCTTCGAGTCATGTCGTACATCGCGCCGCATCTCGTGGGACGCATTCCGATCGCCGCCCTGGCCAACCCGCCGGCTCTCGTCGAATTGTTCGCCGAGACGATCGTGGAAGAACTCGACTTCCGACTCGAAGCCTCCAACATGATCGACGTCGCAGCGGCCCTGCACGATCTCGGTCAGGACGGGTACGTCGTTCCCCGTCCTCATCCCACTCTGGTCACTCGTCGCGTACTCGTGATGGAACGAGTCTCGGGATTCAACTTCGACGACGTGGTCGGCATGAAAGACGCCGGCATCGACACCGAAGCCGTGATCCGGACCGGAATGATCGCCTTCATGGAAGGCGCCATGATCCACGGCATCTTCCACGGCGACTTGCACGGCGGAAATCTCTTCGTTCTTCCCGACGGCCGCACCGCACTGCTCGACTTCGGCATCGTGGCGCGACTGTCCCACGAGCGACGTCTGGCCTTCCTTCGTCTCATGCTGAGCGCCACCACCAACGACATGACGGGCCAGATGGCGGCCCTGCGCGACCTCGGCGCCCTGCCACCCGACACCGATCTGGGCGCTGTGATCAGAGATCTGCGTCTCGATCAGGCGACGATCGATCCCACCACCCTCACTGGTGAAGAGATGGTGGCCGAGGTTCAACGAGTCGTGAAAGCCCTTCTCGGCTACGGTGCGCGTCTGCCCAAAGAGCTCATGCTCTACGTGAAGAACATGGTGTTCCTCGACGGAGCCATCGCCCGCTTGGCCCCCGAACTCGACATCCTCGGCGAGGTGGCCAACATCTCACTCCTCTTCGCCCAACGGCACGGAGAACGTCTGGGGCGCGAACTCGGCGTCGATCCGAACGCGGTCGAGTTCGACATGTCGGGTGTCAAGGCGAGCCTCGGTCTCGAGGACGACGTCAACCGCATCACGTACCGAGAACTGCAGGCGCGCCGCGATCTCATCCAGAAGCGGATGCGCGAACACGTCGGTCGCTGAGAAGTGGTCGCTTCGGTGACCTCGGTGACGCATGCACTACGGTGAACGACCGTCATGCGACTCGTGATCGCCCGTTGCACCGTGCAGTACCAGGGTCGTCTCGACGCCCAGTTGCCCGAGGCCGTGCGACTGGTGATGGTGAAAGCCGACGGTTGCGTGGCCATTCACAGCGATGGTGGGGCCTACAAGCCGCTCAACTGGATGAACGCGCCCAACACTCTGACCGACCACGGTGAAACGTGGACGGTGACCAATCCGAAGGGTGAAACCCTCGTCATCACCTTCCACGAGGTCATTCACGACTCGGCTCATGATCTCGGCGACGATCCTGGTCTGGTGAAGGACGGCGTCGAGGCCCACCTCCAAGAGTTGCTGGCTGCGCTCCCCGATGCCATCGCACCCGGACTCTCCCTCGTTCGACGCGAATGGCCGACGTCGATCGGCCCCGTCGACTTGATGTGTCGAGACGAACGGGGTGACTACGTCGCCATCGAGATCAAGCGACGAGGCGAGATCGACGGGGTCGAGCAACTCGCGAGATATCTCGAGGTCCTCCGCCCCGACACTGCGCTCACGAACCTTCGTGGTGTCTTCGTCGCTCAAGTGATCAAACCTCAGGCGAGAACGATCGCCGAGGCTCGGGGCATCGACTGCGTCGAGGTCGACTACGACGATCTACGTGGTCGGCGCCCCGAAGAGCTCCGTCTGTTCTGAACGAGTGTCGATCAGGAGAACTTGACGAGACCCTGGTCGATGACGACCTTGTCACCGACCGACGTGGTGAACACCGCGGTGCCGGGCTCGGTGCGCCAGACACGAACGGTGAGCGCATCACCGGGCATCACCGGCGACGAGAAACGTCCCTCGATGTGACGGAAGCGCGACACGTCGTTGTCGCACAGCGACTTGAGCAGTGCTCGACCGGTGAAACCGTACGTGCAGAGGCCGTGCAGGATCGGTCGGTCGAATCCACCGAGTGCCGCGAACGACGGGTCGGTGTGCAACGGGTTCCGATCACCCGACAAGCGATACACGAAGGCCTGATCGGGAGACGTCTGAAGTGTGATCTCGTGGTCGGGAGCCGTGGCCGGTGGCTCGTTCTGCGGACCGGACGGGCCGCGGTCGCCGCCCCATCCACCCTCGCCCCGAATGAACACCGACGAACGGGTCGTCCAGAGCGGTTCACCCTCGGCGGTCTTGACTTCGTTCTCGGTGACGACGACGGCGGCCTTGCCCTTGTCGTACATGGCGACGACCTTGTCCTGGGTCGTGGCACGCGCCTCCACCGGAATCGGACGGTGCAGAGTGATCGCCTGCGAACCGTGCACGAGCATGGCCCAGTTGAAGGTGCCGATCTCACCCATGGCGCTCTTGCCCGGAGACGCAGTTCCCGAGCCGGCCACCACGGCGAAGGTGGGGAACACGACTTGATCGACACCCGATGTGTTCTCGGTCGAGAACGCCAGATCCTCCGAGCCGGCTCCGATGCCGACGGCGTACAGCAATGCATCCTTGGAGTTCCACGAGATCGTACGAACGTCTCCGGTGGCTCCGACTGCTTGTGGGTTCAACGGCATGGTGATGTCTCCTTCATCGATGGACAGTTGTCACTTGGGCTGTGGCCAGGCGCCGGGTTCGCCGTTCATTCCGGCGTTCTTGCGGGCCTTGGCGATCAGATCGGCGACGATCGGACCGAGCACGGTGGGATCGTCGACCGGGGCGACGCGCGGTCCGCGCGACCAACCCTCGGCCACGGCGAGCACGTCACCACTGGCTTCGAACACGCGACCACTGACACCTTTGGAATCGGCCGACGCGAGCCAGGTGACGATCGGCGCGATCCAGCGCGGCGAACGACGTTCGCGATCTTCGTCGGTCTCCGGTGCCGGGCCGAGACCTTCGGTCATGCGAGTGAGCGCGACCGGCGCCACGGCGTTGACGGTGACTCCGTACCGCGCCATCTCGAGAGCGGCGATGTTGGTGAAGGCGGCGATTCCGGCTTTGGCCGCCCCGTAATTGGTCTGACCGGGATTGCCGTAGATACCCGACACCGATGTCGTGTTGATGATGCGTCCGTCGACCGGCAGCCCGGCCTTGGAACGCTCGCGCCAGTACGAACACGCGAATCGACTCGGAGCGAAGGTGCCTTTCAGGTGGACCGTGATCACGGCGTCCCATTCCTCTTCGGCCATCGAGAAAAGCATGCGGTCGCGGAGAATTCCGGCGTTGTTGACCACGACGTGCAGATCGCCGAACGTGTCGATCGCCGTCTGGATGAGGCGCTCGGCTCCCTTCCAGTCGCTCACACTGTCGCCGTTGGCCACTGCCTCGCCACCCATGGCCCGGATCTCGTCGACGACTTGTTGCGCCGGCGAGATGTCGCCTCCTGATCCGTCGACACCACCACCGAGATCGTTGACGACGACCTTGGCGCCTTGCGCGGCCAGGCTCAGCGCGTGTTCGCGCCCGATACCGCGACCGGCACCGGTCACGATCGCCACTCGTCCTTCACACAACCGCGCCATCCGTCGCCCTTTCCTGAGCCGTTCATCGATCACTCGAGAATCATGGATCGATGATCCCGCCCCTGTGACTTGTGCGATCTCGATCATAGGAAGCCGACCCGAGTGGGGCACCAGTCGGGTGACCCTCCTAACCTCGGCGACGTGACTGCCCGAGGCGCCGCGACGACGTGCGACCTGGTGATCGTGGGAGCCGGCCCGGCCGGCAGTGCGGCCGCCATCACCGCAGCCGGCCTCGGCCTGTCGGTGACCCTCGTCGACAAGGCCACCTTTCCCCGCGACAAGTGTTGTGGTGACGGCCTGACGACCCTGGCGTTGCGTCAACTCGAGGAACTCGGCCTTCGACCCGAGGCCGTTCCTCAGTGGTTCGACGTGGACGGAGC
>JBEDFW010000111.1:0-5044 GCA_041174985.1 Actinomycetota bacterium
GCCGTCACGAACCCGTACATCCCCGACGTGGTCACGATCTCGTCACCCTCCCCGATCGACTTCTGAAGATCGGCGGTCTGGCGCATGCGCCGACGTTGCGGTCGGATCATGAGGAAGTACATGGCGGCGCCGATCAGGGCGAAGAACACCAAGGTGAACACGAAGCTGCCACCGGAATTCTCGGTGGATTCGGACGCGTTCTGAAGGTACGAGACAAGGGGCATGAGAGCTCTCCGGCTGGGGGAAACGACCTGGGAGATGCTACTCCCCGCCCCCTGCTCGCCGACGTTTCATCGACTGGAGGGCGAGCTCACCTCAGCCCCAGACGTCCAGAATCGATCGCCGCAAGGACTCGTACCGGTGCTCGACGATGGCCTGACGCATGGAATCGACCAGGTGGAACGTCCAGGCGATGTTGTGCCACGAGACGAGTCGTGAGGCAGTCGGCTCGTTGACCTGGAAGAGGTGGCGTAGGTAGCCGAGGCTGTGTCGACGGCACACGTCACACGGGCACGTCGGATCGAGCGGGTCCTCGGAGAGAGCGTGCCGGGCGTTCTTCACGTGCACACGACCACTCGAGGTCATGGCCGTACCGTGTCGACCGAGTCGGGTCTGCATGACGCAATCGAACTGGTCGACTCCGAGACCGACCGCTTCGACGAGCGACGCCGGATCGCCGACGCCCATGAGATAACGGGGTCGATCAGTGGGCAGATGTTCGAGCGCCGCGGCCAGCGCGGGAACCATTTCGGCTCGTGTCTCACCGACCGACAGACCTCCGATGCCGTATCCGTCGAAGTCGAGATCGGAAACGGTGAGTGCACTCTCGCGTCGAAGGGACGGATCGATTCCTCCTTGCACGATGCCGAACAAGGATTGATCGTCGCGTCGATGGGCGACACGTGCCCGTGCCGCCCATGCATGAGTTCGATCGACGGCCAGTCGAACCACGTGATCGGCGGACGGAAGAGGCGGGCAGACGTCCAGCACCATCTGGATGTCTGCGCCCAGCTTCTCCTGCGTTTCCACCGCGAGTTCGGGAGTGAAACGATGCCGACTGCCGTCGTAGGTGCTGGTGAAGGTCGCCCCGTCGTCGTCGACCTTCGGCTCGAGCGAGAAGATCTGGAAGCCGCCGGAATCGGTGAGGGTGAGGCCCGACCAGCCGGCGAATCGTCCGAGACCGCCGAAACGGGCGACGGTGTCGGCACCCGGTCGCAACATCAAGTGGTACGTGTTCCCCAACACGATCTGGGCACCGAGCGCCTCGTAATCAGCCGCACTCAGATACTTGATGGCCCCACGCGTTCCGACCGGCATGAAACAAGGTGTGGTGTACGTGCCCCGCGCGGTGTGCGCCACTCCGGTTCGCGCCGAACCGTCGCGGCCGGTTTCGGTGAAGAGGACGGGATGCATCAGGAGGCGTGCCGATCGAGGAGCATGGCGTCACCGAAAGAGAGGAATCGATAGTCGCCGGCGAGGGCCTCATCGTACAGACGGCGCCAACGATCCCCGATAAAGGCATCGATCATCATGAGGAGAGTCGTTCTCGGCATGTGGAAGTTGGTCATCATCACGTCGACGCGTCGCCAGTCGAAACCTCGATGAACGAAGAGATCGGTTCGGCCTTCGAGTCGACCGGTCGCGAGGGCCGACTCGATCGTTCGAACACTCGTCGTGCCGACCGCCACGACTCGTCGCGCCGCGAGGATGCGGTCCATCGTGGCCGGCTCGACCCGGAAGGATTCGGTGTGCATCACGTGATCGCGTGGATCGTCGGCTTGTACCGGACGGAAGGTGTCGAGACCGACCACGAGCTCGACGTGAGCGATCTCCACGCCCCGCTCGCGCAGACGGTCGAAGAGAGCCGGCGTGAAATGCAGGCCGGCCGTCGGTGCGGCCGCTGACGCCGGCCGGCGTGAGTACACGGTCTGGTAGCGATCGGCGTCGTCGAGACGAGCGGCGATGTACGGGGGCAGAGGCATCTCCCCCAGTTCGCCGAGAACATCGAGAACGGCACGGTCGCCGACGAACTCGACGACGAACGTGTCGGGATCGTCGGATCGTCCGCGAAAGACCAATCGCTCTCCACCGGATTCGTCGAGGAGCACCTCACCCGGTCGGAGCCGACCACCGGGACGTACGAGGGCCGTCCAGCGCCGCTCGTCGATCTCCTCGAGGACGAGCGCTTCGACGTGACCACCCGAACGACGACGGAGATGCAGGCGAGCCGGAATGACTCGGGTGTCGTTGAGAACGAGAAGATCTCCGGGAACGAGCAGATCGGGCAGATCGAGAACCCGACGATGTTCCGGAGCGTGGGATCCACGATCGACGAGAAGACGAGCGGTGTCGCGAGGTTCGCAGGGAACCTGGGCGATGCGCGCGTCGGGAAGGTCGTAGTCGAAATCCGAGAGTCGCACGAGAGTCGACCGATCAGAGCAGACGAGGCGGTGTGTCGGGTGCCGTGAGACCGAGGTGGGTCCAGGCTCCGGCGAGGGCGACTCGTCCACGGGGCGTTCGTGCGATCAGACCTTGCTGGATCAAGAAAGGTTCGTACACGTCCTCGACGGTCTCGGGTTGCTCTCCGACGGCGATGGCCAGAGTCGACAGTCCGACCGGTCCGCCGGAGAACTGCTGACAGATGTGCGACAAGATCTGACGATCGACCTTGTCGAGTCCGACTCCGTCGACACCGAACACGGCCAGACCAGCGTCGGCGACCGGACCGTCGATCGCCTCGTGCCCGTTCACTTGAGCGAAATCACGTACTCGACGCAGCAGGCGGTTGGCGATTCGAGGCGTGCCTCGACTTCGACGGGCGATTTCATGGGCGCCGTCAGGCGTGATCGGTATCTCGAGAATCGAGGCCGCTCGCGTCACGATGGAGGTGAGTTCGTCGGTGTCGTAGTATTCGAGTCGGGCGACCAAGCCGAATCGATCGCGCAACGGGCCGGTGATCATGCCGGTTCGGGTGGTGGCACCGACGAGAGTGAACCGCGGCAGCGTGAGGCGAATGCTCGACGCGGCCGGACCCTTGCCGACGACGATGTCGATCTGGAAATCCTCCATCGCGGGATAGAGGATTTCTTCGACGGTGCGGCCGAGTCGATGGATCTCGTCGATGAACAGGACGTCACCGGTCTCGAGTTTGGTGAGGATGGCGGCCAGATCTCCGGCCCGTTCGAGCGCCGGGCCGGACGTCACGTGAAGACGGGTGCCCATCTCGGCGGCGATGATCACCGACAACGTGGTCTTGCCAAGACCTGGAGGTCCGGCGAACAAGAGATGGTCGACCGCTTCCCCACGTCGTCGCGCCGCTTCGAGAACGATCGACAATTTCTCGCGTAGCTCCCTCTGGCCGACGAACTCGTCGAGTCGACGCGGCCGCAGACCGGCCTCTTCGACGTCGTCGGACGGAGCCGAGCCCGGATCGAGGAATTCGTCACGCACGTCGCGCCCCCAGGTGGGTCAGAGCGAGGCGCAACAACGACTCGGAATCGGATCCGGCTCGGACCTCGTCGGGGATGTCGCGCAAGACGTCGCGGATCTCGATGTCGGAGTAGCCGAGCCCGGTGAGTGCCTCGCGAACGTCGGACAGACGACCCGAGTCGGCGACACGCTCGACGGTCGGAAGATCGAGCCGACCCTTGAGTTCGATCAGTAGTCGCTCGGCCGTCTTCTTGCCGACGCCGGGGACCAACGTGAGCGAAGCGACATCACCTTGGGCGACGATGTCGACCAGGGCCGCCGGTTGGTGAGTGGCGAGGATTGCCATGGCGAGCGACGGTCCGACGCCGTGAGCCGCGATGAGATTCTGAAAGGCCTGACGTTCGTCGCGCGTGAAGAAGGCGTACAACGTCTGCAGGTCTTCTCGAAAGTGATGATGGACGTACAGGAAGGCCGACGACGACGGCTCGAGTTCGGCCAACGCGCGGGGTGTCACGTGCACCACGTAACCGACGCCCCCGACTTCGAGCAATGCCCATCCGTCGGGATGGCGTTCGATGACGACACCACGCAAGGAGCCGATCACGTCCGCCCCCCGGTGGCTTGTCGGACGTGGCGTCGCATGGGAGCGAGCGCGGCGTGGCACAGAGCGATCGCCGCGGCGTCGGCGGCATCGGCCGGACTCGGTGGCCGTGAGAGTCGAAGGCGCACCTGAACCATCCGCTGGATCTGCTCTTTGGTCGCGTTCCCGTACCCGGTGACCGCCGACTTCACCTGGGTGGGCGTGTACTGCTCGATCGGCAGCCCGCGTCGAGCCGTGGCGGCGAGAACCACGCCACTCGCCTGCCCGACACTCATGGCCGTGCGCACGTTGACCTGGAAGAAGACCCGCTCGATGGCCACCGATGACGGGGAGAACTCGTCGAGCAGCGACTCGATCTCGACCTGGAGCAGAGCGAGACGATGAGCCGGGTCCTGGTCCGGTGAGGTCCGGATCACACCGAGGGACACCGCCTCGGGCTCGCCGGCCGCCGTCGATGCCAGAACCGCGTAGCCGCAGCGAGTGAGGCCGGGGTCGATCCCGAGGATCGGTCCGGGCGAGGCGAACATGCGTACGATCCTACCCCACCGGCCCATTCCAGCAGGCGGATCAGCCAGCCCGGATCAAGGCTGGATCATGTCAGGCTGGATCACGTCAGGCCGGAGAGGGCTGCCGTCAGATCGTCGACCGAACGGTAGGTCAGCCCGGCCAGGGCTCGGTGCACGTACCGGACGATTCCGGAGCCGTCGACGATGACCACACTGCGACGAACGAACCCGAGCGGTCCGAGCACGCCGTACGCACCGGCGACCTTCTTCTCGACGTCGGCGAGAAGAGGAAAGGCGAACCCGTGCTTGTCGGAGAACTGTTCGTGACTCGTCATGTCCTGGGCGGAGATCGCCAGAACCGTGGCGTCGAGCCGATCGAATTGGGCCAATTCGTCGTTGTAGGCGTTCAACTGCCGCGTGCACACCGGAGTGTCGTCCCCGGGGTAGAAGACGAGCACGACGTTGCGTCCTCGGTAATCGGAGAGCCGATACGAGCGACCCCCCGTGC
>JBEDFW010000112.1:0-10629 GCA_041174985.1 Actinomycetota bacterium
ACTGGCTGACCACTCGAATCAGCGAGGGCATGACCGAGTGGACCATGACGTCGGCCGAACACGCCGGCAAGAAGGGTTACGGACTCTCGGAGTACCTCGATCAGATCATCGACGGTCAGCCGGTGGGTCGCGCCGAGTGATCGGTCGGTTCATCCGACGAGCAGACGGCGCACGGCTTCGAGACACGGACCCGGGTCTTCGTCGTATGCCTCGCCGTACAACTTGACCTTGGGTTCGGTTCCACTCGGTCGGATCTGGACACGAATCGGTTCGTGCTCGCCGGCGACGAACAGGCGCACGAGTCCCGCTTCGGGGATCGACTCCACCGAACGCACCACTCGACCGGCGATCGTCTCGGGCGGGTTCTCCTGAAGACGTGCCACTGCCGCGCGACCGTCCTCGGGTGACATCGGAATCGACGTTTCGGTCGTGATGCAACGACCGAAACGATCGGCGACTCGCTCGAGACGTTCCTCGATCGTGACACCGTCGGCCCGCGCGCATCGAGCGATCTCGGCGACCACCAGCGCCGCCCCGATCCCGTCCTTGTCGAGTGGTCGATTCCCCACGAGGAAACCGAGCGCTTGTTCGTACGCGAAGACGAGACGCCGACCCGGTCGTCGCAGGGCTGCGTCGGCGATCCACTTGAAGCCCGTGAAACTCTCCGCGTATTCGACACCGGATGCGTCGGCCATCCGACCGACGAGCGACGACGACACGAGAGTGCTCACGATCAAGCGATCGTCACCCGAGGTGTTGGCCAACACGTGGTCGGCGACGAGCCAACCGATCTCGTCACCCGACAGTCGGCGCCAGCGACCCGCGACCGTGGGAATCGCCACTCCCAAACGATCGGCGTCGGGATCATTGGCAAGTGCCACGTCGGCGCCGAGTCGCTCGGCGAGATCGATCACCGCGTCCATCGCTCCGGGTTCTTCCGGGTTGGGGAACGGGACGGTCGGAAACGAGCCGTCGGGACGTTGCTGATCCTCGACCACCCGGGGAGCCGCGTATCCCGCCTCCGCGAACACTCGTCGCACGATCTCGCCACCGACTCCGTGTAGAGCGGTGTAGGCGACGACGATCGGAACGTCCCGTGTTCGGGCCGGATCGGTGACGCGCACGGAGGGTACGAACCGGACGTAGGCATCAACTGTCTCGTGATCGAGCCGGTAAATCGACGAATGGTCGAGCGGAACGAGTTCGACGTCGGTTGGATCGACAGCGGCGATCGCAGCGGCGATCAGTTCGTCGTGAGGAGGCACGATCTGCGAACCAGTGTCGAGATACACCTTGTATCCGTTGTCGGAGGGCGGATTGTGGCTGGCCGTCACCATGACTCCCGCCGCGCAACCGAGAGCGGTGATGTTCCAGGCCAGTACCGGCGTGGGTACGGGTTCGGGCATCAGATGAACGGTCATTCCGCGTGCCGCGGCCACCCGTGCGGTGTCGAGGGCGAAGTCCTCGCTCTTGCGCCGAGCGTCCCAGCCGACGATCAGTCCTCGTGAAGCCGCCGTCGGATCGGTGGCGAGCAGATGATCGACGAGTCCGGCCGCTGCCTGACGAACGACGAGACGATTCATTCGCCTCGGTCCGGCACCGATCGCCGCGCGTAACCCGGCGGTTCCGAACGCGAGACGGCCGGTGAATCGCTCGACGAGAACGTCGGCCGGTCCGCGCAAGAGTTCGCTCGTCTCGTCGCGAACATCGGCATCGGGCTCGACCGCCAGCCATCGCTCGGCGCGTCGACGAGCGTCTTCGATCGTCGACGCATCACCCGTTCCGACCATGGCGAAATTCTCGCGCTCAGGTGTAGGGGTCGAGGGTTCGGAGTTCGACCAAGGGTCGCGGACCGACGTGCGAGATCACCTCGGATGCCGCGATGGCCCCCAGTCGTCCGGCCACCGCCGGATCGTGACCCTGAGTGAGTCCGAACAGGAAGCCTGCCGCGAACAGATCGCCGGCCCCGGTCGTGTCGAGCACGTGGTCGACAGGCTCGGCCGCCACGTCGACGACGGCGTCGCGAGTCACGATCGAGGCCCCGAGAGGACCCCGGGTCACGACGGCGAAGGAGCTGTCACGGCGCACCGATGCGATGGCCGCTTCGAAATTCTCGGTCTCGTAGAGAGAACAGAGTTCGGTCTCGTTGGCGAAGAGGATGTCGACCTCGTCCTCCACCAGCGCCCGGAAGTCGTCGCGATGACGGTCGACGCAGAAACTGTCGGACAGCGTGAGCGAAACCTGGCGACCGGCGCCGTGCGCCACTTGCGCAGCGTGTCGGAACGCCGCCTTGGCGTCGTCACGGTCGAACAGGTAGCCCTCCATGTACAGCACTCGCCCGGCCGCGACCACTGCGTCGTCCACGTCAGTCGGAGAAAGATAGGACGACACTCCCAGATACGTGTTCATGGTGCGCTGGGCATCGGGAGTGACGACGATGATGCAACGACCGGTCGGGATGTCGTCGAGGTGGCGTCCGGGTGCGAAGTGCACACCGACCGCATGCAAGTCGTGACCGAAGACGTCCCCGAGATCGTCGGCACTGACCTTTCCGATGTACGCGGCCCGTCCGCCGAAACTGGCCACTCCGCTGACCGTGTTGGCCGCCGAACCACCGCTCATCTCGACCGCGGTGCCGAGAGCCTTGTAAAGGTGCAGTGCTCGGTCGGTGTCGATGAGTGTCATCGAGCCCTTGGTGAGACCCTGGTTCACGATGAAGGCTTCGTCGGCCGGCGAGATCACGTCGACCAGCGCGTTGCCGATTCCGACCACGTCGAAACGCGACCCGTCGGAGCGGGTGGGAAAACGTCGGTCCGGAGTCGGCACGGATGCCTACCGTACTGCGCCACTACGCTCCACGAGGTGACCAGCACCAGCACGCCGACCGTCGAAGAACTCGATCCGCATCGACTTCCCCGGCACGTCCTGCCCCGTCGCTACGAGCTCGAGCTCGAGCCCGACCTCAAGTCGGCGACCTTCTCCGGTCGGGTCGTCGTCTCGGCCGACGTCGTGGTGACCACGCGATCGATCGTGCTCAACGTGGCCGAAATCGACGTGTCGCACGTGTTCGTCGACGGAACTCCCGCCCCCTTCTCGATCGACGAATCCTCCGAGAGGCTCCTCATCGGAACTCTCACCGAGCTTCGACCCGGACCGGTCGCCATCGACATCGAGTTCAACGGAGTGCTCAACGACAAACTGCGCGGTTTCTACCGCAGCACGTATCGCGACTCGGACGGCGTGGAGCACGTGATCGGATGCACCCAGATGCAGGCCACCGACTGTCGACGGGCCTTCCCCTGCTTCGACGAACCCGACTTCAAAGCCGTGTTCTCGACGACTCTCGTCGTCGACGACGGGATGCTCGCGGTCAGTAACGGTCCCGAGATCGGTCGCGCGCGACGCGGCGGGAAAGTCGCGGTCTCCTTCGCCGACACGATGCCCATGAGCACGTATCTCGTCGCTTTCGTGGTCGGCCGGCTCGAGGCCACCGAGGCCATCGACGTCGGTGGAGTTCCATTGCGCATCGTGCACGTGCCGGGGAAGGGCCACCTCACCGCTTTCGGCCTCGACGTCGGTGCCGCCAGTCTGCGGTGGTTCACCGAGTACTACGGAATCCCCTACGCCGACGCCAAGATCGACATGATCGCTCTACCCGACTTCGCCGCCGGCGCGATGGAGAACGTGGGCTGCATCACCTACCGCGAGAACCTTCTTCTCGTCGATCCGGCCACCAGCACCCAGGTCGAGAAGGAACTCGTGGCCGACGTCGTCAGCCACGAGTTGGCGCACATGTGGTTCGGAGACCTGGTCACCATGAAGTGGTGGAACGGGATCTGGCTCAACGAGGCTTTCGCAACTTTCATGGAGGTGGCCGCCGTCGACGCCTACCGACCCGATTGGAAGCGGTGGACCAGTTTCTCGCTGGAACGATCAGTGGCATTCGAGACCGACTCCCTCGTCACCACTCGGCCGGTCGAGTACGAGGTTCGATCACCCGCCGATTGCGACGGGATGTTCGACGTCCTCACGTATCAAAAGGGTGGGGCCCTTCTACGCATGCTCGAGCAGTACCTCGGCGTCGAGCGTTTCCGCGCTGGCGTTCGCCACTACCTGAACGCTCACTCGTACGGGAACACCGAGACCTCCGACCTGTGGGACTCGATCGAGATCGCCGTCGCACGAGACGGTGGTGAGCCCGTTCGTGAACTCATGGACTCGTGGATCTGGCAACCCGGCTATCCACTCGTGAGCGTGACGGTCAGTGGGACGAACCTTCGCCTCACCCAACAGCGGTTCCTCTTCGACGCCGACGCCGATGTTCCTGATCAGGTGTGGTTGGTGCCGATCCACGTGCGCATCGGTTCGAACGAGCACCGTGTCCTCCTCCACGACTCCCCTGTCGAGCTGCCGGTCGGTGGCGAGCCCGTCATCGTGAACGCCGGCGGTCACGGGTTCTATCGCGTCGCCTACTCACCCGAGCTCCTCGCTCGTATCGACCGTTCCGTTCTCGCCACCTTGTCGACCGTCGAGCGTTACAACCTCGTCGACGACGCCTGGAGTGCCGTGGTGTCGGGGCGGCTCACGTCGATCGACTTCCTCGCGTTCCTGGGCTCCTTCGTCGACGAGCGCGAACTCGCCGTGTGGCAAGTCGTCGCCAACGGATTGCGTTCACTCGGTCGTCTCGTCGACGACACCGCGTATTCGAAACTGCAGAAACGAGTGCTCGACCTCGCGAACCCCGCGCTCGACGACCTCGGATGGGAACCCGCCGATGACGAAGACGAACTCCTCGGCAAACTTCGCGGCCTCCTCGTCGCGCTCGTCGCGGTCAACGGTGCCGATGCGTCGGCGATCGACCGTTGTCGACGACTGCTCGCCGACGCCCAACGAGATCCGGCTTCGGTGCACCCCGAACTCGTCGCCGCCGCCACCACCGTCGTGGCCGCTCACGGTGACGCAGCGACCTACGACGACATGCGTCGCCGTTTCGCCGAGGCCGACAACCCGCAGGAACAACTCCGCTATCTCTACGCCCTCGCCGAATTCGACTCGGCCGACCTCGTTCGCCGAACGTGCGAGTTCGCCGTCAGCGGCGCCGTCAAGACCCAGAACGCACCGTTCCTCCTCGCCCGATGCATCATGCACCGCAAGCACGGTCGGATCGCCTGGGACTTCGTGCGCCGTCATTGGGATCACGCCAACGACAAGTTCCCGTCCAACACCATCGTGCGAATGATCGATCCGGTGAAGTCACTGAACACTCCCGAGGTCGAGACCGACGTACAAGCGTTCTTCGCCGAGCACCCGATCCCGCAGGCGGCCAAGACCCTCGAGCAGGTTCTCGAGCGCCAACGGGTCAATGTCGCTCTCCGGCGACGCGAGCAGACCGACCTCGAATCTCACCTCGCCTGACCACTCGCCTGACCACTCGTCTGACCTCGACTGCGTCGGCTACCGTCTCCTCGTTCGTTCACCTCAACCCGGGAGGCATCATGACCGAAGCCTGGATCATCGACGGAGTGCGCAGTCCGCGCGGCAAGGGCAAGGACACCGGCTCACTGCACCACATCCACCCGCAGGAACTCCTCGCTCAAGTGCTGAAGGGTCTGCAGTCACGGGTCGGCTTCGATCCGGCCGATGTCGACGACGTGATCATCGGCAACGGCAACGACGCCGGCGACCACGGTGCGTGCATCGGCCGCATGGGCGTGTTGGCGGCGGGTTGGCCCGTCGAAGCTCCCGGCGTCACGATCAATCGTTTCTGCGGATCGGGCCAACAGGCGGTGTCGTGGGCGGCCATGGCGGTGCAGTCCGGACATCAAGACGTCGTCGTCGCCGGTGGTGTCGAGTCGATGTCGCGTTGGCCAGCACCGAGCGGTCCGCCCGATTTCACCGTCGGTAACGCCGCCTTGCGCGCCATGTATCCGCTCGTACCCCAGGGCGTGTCGGCCGATCTCATCGCCACCATCGAGGGCTTCACCCGCGACGACGTCGACGCGTTGGCTTTCGAGAGCCAGAAGCGAGCCGCGCGCGCTCAGGAAGAAGGCCGTTTCGATCGCAGTCTCGTGACGATTCTGAACCCCGACGGGTCGATCGCTCTCGCCAAGGACGAACACCTTCGTCCGGGCACCACCATGGAATCGCTCGCCGGCCTCGCGCCGTCCTTCGAACGTCTCGGTGGTCGGGTTCTCGACGGATTCGAGAAGTCGTTCGACGACATGTGCAAGCAGGTGTACCCGCAGATCGCCGCGGTGAATCACGTCCATCACGCCGGTAACTCCTCCGGAGTCGTCGACGGTGCCGGAGTCATCATGGTGACGAGCCCCGAATACGCCAAGGCTCACGGTCTCAAGCCGCGCGCTCGCATCGTGATGTCGGCCGTCGCCGGTGCCGAGCCGGTGATCATGCTCACTGCGCCCGCTCCGGCATCGAAGAAGTGTCTCGAGCGCGCCGGCATGACGACCAAGGACATCGATCTCTGGGAGATCAACGAAGCCTTCGCGGCGATTCCGCTCAAGGCCATGCGCGAACTCGGCATCACCCCCGAGAACGTCAACGTCAACGGCGGAGCGATCGCCCTCGGCCACCCAATCGGTGGCAGTGGTCCGATCCTCATCCAGACCGCGCTCGACGAACTCGAGCGTCAGGACAAGACGACTGCCCTCATCACGATGTGCACCGGTGGCGGCATGGGAACGGCCACCATCATCGAACGCATCTAGTCGTGACCGACGTCGATCACTACCGAGATTTCCGCGAGCTCAAGTTCTCCCGCCCCGCGTCCGGGGTGCTGCAGATCACTCTCGACGGACCGAATCTCAACGCGGTCGGAGTCGACGCACATCGTGAACTCGCCGACGTCTGGATCGCCGTCGACCGCGATCCGGCCACGCGCGTCGTCCTTCTGGCCGGCGCCGGTAAGGCCTTCTCGGCCGGTGGCAGCTTCGACCTCATCGACGGCATCATCGGCGACTACGAGATTCGTTCGCGGGTGATGCGCGAGGCGCGCGACCTCGTCCGCAACGTCATCGAATGCACGCGCCCGATCGTCTCGGCCGTTCACGGCCCGGCCGTCGGTGCCGGACTGGTCGCCGCCCTGCTCGCCGACGTGTCGGTCGTGGGTCGAACGGCACGCATCATCGACGGTCATACCCGCCTCGGGGTCGCCGCCGGAGACCACGCCGCGGTGTGTTGGCCCCTGCTCGTCGGAATGGCCAAGGCCAAGTACTACCTCCTCACGTGTCGCACCCTCACCGGCGAGGAGGCCGAGCGCATCGGTCTGGTGTCGTTGTGCGTCGACGACGATCGGGTGTACGACTCGGCTCTCGAGGTCGCGATCGAATTGGCCGATGGTGCTCAGGCCGCTCTGCGCTTCACCAAGCACACGCTCAACCATTGGTATCGCACGATGATGCCGGCGTTCGACGCCTCGCTCGCCTACGAATTCTTCGGATTCGGAGGACCCGATGCCGTCGAGGGAGTCGCGTCGCACCGCGAGAAGCGCGCTCCCAGGTTCACCGGACCAGCCGGCGACTGAGTCGCCGACCGCGAATCGCTCACTCGCGCGGCAAGCCGAGAACCCGTTCGCCGATGATGTTTCGTTGAATTTCCGATGATCCGGCGTAGATCGTGTGCGCACGACTGAAGAGGAACGTGTGCTGGAAATCGTGGGCGGTCGAACCCTCGGGCTGAAGAACGAGAGCATCGGCTCCGAGCAGATCGGCTTCGAGTTCACCCAGTCGCTGATGCCACTTCGACCAGAACAACTTGCCGATCGAACCTTCGGGCCCGGGCTGGCCACCTTGCAGGAAACGGGTCACGTTGCGCAGACCCGACCAACGCATGATCTCGAGTTCGCCGTAGGCCCGCGCGAGACGCTGACGGATCTCGGGGTCGTGCTCGACACCCTTGCTGACGGCCAGCTCGCGCACTTTGGCGAATTCCTTGGCGAATCGCAACTGCTGGGCCATGAACGCCGTACCGCGTTCGAACCCGAGGGTGCCCATCGCCGTGCGCCATCCGTTGCCGCGACCACCGACGACGAGATCGGACGACGTGATCGCTCCGTCGAAGAACACCTCGCAGAAGTGATCGTTGCCCGAGAGATCCTTCAATGGACGAACTTCGACCCCGGGTTGGTCGATCGGCACCAGGACGTACGACAGGGCCTTGTGCGCCACCTGGTCGAGTTCGGTACGGCACAGCACGAAGATCCACTGGGCGAATTGCGCCTGGCTGGTCCAGACCTTCTGACCATCGACACGCCATGTGTTTCCGTCGAGAACCGCCGTGGTGCGAACACCGGCGAGGTCGGAACCGGCTCCCGGTTCGCTGAATCCCTGGCACCAGTACTCGTCACCGCGCAGAATGGGTGGAAGGAAACGCTCTTGCTGTTCGGATGTTCCGAAGGTGATGAGAGTCGGACCGAGCAAACCCTCACCGAAGAAGCCGGCCCGTTGCGGACCGTCGGCGAGCGTGTACTCCTGCGCGAACGCCAACTCCTCGGCCACCGACGCCGCTCGACCGCCGAACTCCTTCGGCCACGTGAGACCGAGCCACCCGGCTCGACCGAGTTCACGCTCCCATTCGACACGAACCGGCCAATCGTGAGCGCCCATCTCGGCCGACGTGCCGAGCTTTCGGTAGTCGCCGACCAGATGCAACGACAACCAACTGCGCACCTCGCTTCGGAAGCGGCTGATCTCGGGATCGTCGACGAACTCCACGGCTCCATTCTCGCGACTGCACCGGCCGCCTGAACAATCCCCCACTCTCGTATCGGTCACGTTCCGGCCCCGAGGCCCCGTTCTCCTAGAGTCGAGCCGTGGCCAACGACCCCCGTGAACTGTTCGACCTGACGGGCCGTCGCGCTCTCGTCACGGGCGGCAGCCGGGGGTTGGGCAAGGAGATGGCGCGTGCTTTCTCCATGGCCGGTGCCGACGTCATGATCGCCAGTCGCTCGCTCGACTCGTGCCGTGAGACCGCGGCCGAGATCGGTGCCGAGACCGGACGGAGGGTTCTCGCTCACGCCTGCCACGTCGGACGGTGGGACGAAGTCGATCGTCTGGCCGAGGTGGCCTGGGACGAACTCGGCGGCGTCGACGTGCTCGTGAACAACGCCGGCAAGTCCCCGCTCTACGACTCGGTCGCCTCGATCGACGAGAAGCTCTGGGATTCGGTCATCGGGTTGAACCTGAAGGGCCCGTTCCGCCTCTCCGCTCTCCTCGGCACACGAATGGCCGAACGAGCTCGCGAAACCGGCCGCTCCGGTTCGATCATCAACATTTCGAGCATCGCTGCGATCCATCCGACGCCCGACGTGATTCCCTACACCGCCGCCAAAGCCGGACTCAACGCGATGACGATCGGATTCGCTCAGACCTTCGGCCCTCACGTGCGCGTCAACTGCATCATGCCCGGTTCGTTCCGCACCGACATCAGCAAGGCATGGAACTGGGATCTCGTCGACCAGGCCATGAAACGAGTCGCGTTGCGTCGGGTCGGCGAACCGCACGAGATCGTGGGAGCCGCGTTGTTCCTGGCGAGTGACGCATCGACCTACACCACCGGAGCCGTCTTCACCGTCGACGGCGGCGTTCCCACCTGAGCGGAGACCACATGACCCACTCCATCGAGTTCCTGACCGATCACCATCGCCGTTTCGCCGAGGCGACCAACGCCGGCCGAGCCGACGTGACCATGTCGATGTGCGTGCCCGGCGCGACCGTCTGGCACAACTTCGACGACAAGACGATCGAGTACGCGAGCACGGGAGCGACTCTCGAATGGATGCACCGTCAGATTCCCGATCTGCGCTGGGAGACACGATCGTTCGCGTGCACCGACGACGGCTGGGTGTGGCAGGCCGCGATCACCGGCACCGCTCCGGGCGGAGCTCTGTGCGCCCACTCGTGCATGATCGTGCATCTGAACGACGCGGGACTCATCACCAGTCTCGACGAATACATCGACCCCGCGTCGATGGCCCCGTTGCGCGCCGCCCGCTGACGTGCCGAATCTTCTCGTCATCTGCACCGGCAACGCCGCGCGATCGGTCATGGCCGGAGCGGCACTGATCGATCGTGAACCACGACTCGACGTCGTGACCGCCGGAACCTTCAGCGTCGACGGTCAACCGATCAGTTGGCGAACCCGAGAGGCGCTGTCACGAGTCGGTCTCGAAGCGCGACACCACCGCAGCAAGCAGATCACTCGTGACCACGTGGAGAACGCCGACCTGGTGATCGGCCTCGCGCCCGAGCACGTCCAGTGGATCCGCCGCGAACATCCCGACGTCGCCGCGCGTACGGCGACGCTTCGACGCCTCGTGCGCGACCTCGGAACCGACGGTTCGTTGACCGAACGCGTGGCCCGGCTGTCGTTGCACGAGGTGCTCCTCGAACCATGGGAAGAGGTCGTCGACCCGGGAGGCGGCGAAGTCGAGGACTTCATCACGTGCGTGTTCGACGTCGTCGAACTCGTCGATCGTGTCGTCGATCGTCTTCGACCGCCCGCGTGAACGTCACCCGCGCTTTCGAGCAGTCACGCTTCGAGAGCGATCACACCGCGTCGAGCCAGATCGTCGATCCGGTCGGCATCGTGCCCGAGTTCGGCGAGCACCTCACG
>JBEDFW010000113.1:0-4293 GCA_041174985.1 Actinomycetota bacterium
TCAGCCAGTCGCCATCAGGGGTCTGTCGACGATTGCGCAACGGGATCAGACTCATCACCTCTCCGGTGAAGGTCCACTCCTTGCCGCTACGTGACGAACGGAGAACCGCCTCGATCGACTGGTGATACGAATCGTCGCCGTGGAACTCGGTCGAGATCTCGGCGTGATCACACAGGTGCAACTTGCCGTTCTCCCAGACGAACCCGCCCCGTGAGCCGGGCCCGTCCTTCTTGGCAACACGCGAGAGCATGAAACCGAGGTCGCGATCGAAGTTCGCCGTCAACCAGCGGTAGTACCAGGGCGCCTGCCAATAGCGAGGTCCCCACGAATGGTCGCGCAGTCCGAAACCCTGGATGTCCCATTCCTTGTCGCCGACGCGGATCGTGCCTTTGGCTTCGACCAACTGTTCGTAGTGGCCCTTGGCGAATTCTTCCCCCGGTGCTTCGTGGGGTGTGTCGGGCTCGCCACCGAACATGCTCTCGCGACCCTGGCCGCTGAAGGTGATGTGGACCTCGCACTCCGAATACGGATTGTTGGTGAAGGCCGATTTGGGATCGACCATCTGGGTGGGTTCGGAGAGAACGACGACCTTGCCCACGAAATCGATCTTCAATTCTTCGAACGGTTTCACCATCGTCCACGTGAGGCCGGCTGCATCGAGACGATCGTTGTTCTCGATGGGTGGACGCTTGAACATGAAGCCGACCGAGCCGTCGGGCAGATAGATGCACACCGTCATCTCGGCGTAACCCTCGTTGGCGCGGTTTCCCATGCGAAACCAACCACCCACCTTGTGGCGAGGATCGAAGCAATTGATGTACATGCTCTCGTTGAAATTGGACTCGGGACCGAGTTCGTGCATGTATTCGTCGGCAGGTTCGAGGCGTACTCCCATGCCGCCGACCGTAGCCGCTCAGAAGAGCGTGAGTTGCTCCCAGGTCACCGCGACTTCGGTGACGGGTCGCCACGTGGGCCGGCCACGCCGCCCGGGTCGCTTGACTTCGAGGCGCTCGGGACGCAGAGATCGAGCCGCGCCGTGCGAGTCGTGGACGGTGATGCTGCCGTCACGTTCGACCCACGAGATGCGACCCTCTTGCCATCGTCCACGGTCGGCTCGGCGAAAGCGGACTTCTTCGCCGGCGCGTAGTCCGAGTCGTCGGAGAACTTCGGATTGTTCCGGCGTGGCGCGGGACGCCATCAGGATCCGCCCATGATCCGACTCTGGAGTCGGCGCATCCCGGCGAGCCATCGATCGCGGTCGGCCACTTTCTTGGACTCGAATTCGGCGACTTGTGGGTGGGGTAGAACGAGGAACCGCTCGTCTCGAATGGCGTGAACGACGACCTCGGCCACGTCGTCGGGTTCGAGCACCTCACCGGAGGCCCGAACGACGTCACCGGCCCCCCGTGCCCCGATGTCGCCGCCGTTCAACATGTCGGTGTTGACACCTTGCGGGCAGAGACAACTGACCTTCAGGCCGCGAGAGCCGTAAGTGATCGACAACCATTCGGCGAAGGCGACCGCTGCGTGCTTGGAGACCGAGTACGGGCCCGAGCCGATCTGAGCGAGCAAACCGGCGGCCGATGCCGTGGAGCAGAAGTACCCGGTTCCGCGCTCGAGCCATTCCGGAAGGAGATGTTTGGCCGCCCAACGGTGCGCGTGCACGTTGATGTCGAACGAGCGCGACCATTCGTCTTCCGATGTCGCCTCGACCACCGTGCCGAGTCCGACTCCGGCATTGGCGAAGAAGAGGTCGATGCCTCCCATCAGTCGTCGGGACTCCTCGACGAGAGAACGATTACCGCTCTCGGTCGAGACGTCGGCGACAACGGCGAAAGCACTTCCGGAACGACGTGCGTTCAACTCCTCTGCGAGGGCGACGAGCGGCTCGGCTTTCACGTCGGCGAGGACCACCGACGCTCCCTCGGCGTGAAAACGACGGGCGAGTGCAGCGCCGATCCCGCCGGCCGATCCAGTGACGACGGTTCTCGCTCGAGCCAGGTCCACGCCGGGATCGTAGGCGACCCATCGACGAGCCACGGGGTTCCGGGATCCTGCTCGTGGCCGACGAAAATCCGTGTGGCGTACGGCTCGTCAGCAGGAGTTTCACCGCTGACCGTTCGGATATCCACCCCACTACGATGCTCTTGCGCGACGATGTCGTGAGTTAACTTCTCCGTAGCAACTGGGCCACGGAGCGGTCGGAGAGCACGAGGAGATGACGATGACGGGGACTCAGGTCGCAGATCCAGTGAACGACAACACGGTGAGCGACGACGTCGTCGCCCAGGCTCTCGTGATCATCGACGACGCGCTGTCGCAGATGGTGCGACGAGAACTCGTGTCGGCCGGCGAGGTCAGCGACCTCCTGCTCGACGTGCGCAATCTCCTGACCCGCGGCTGAGCCGCGAAAGTCATTGTTTCGGTCGCTTCGGCGACGAACGTTTCTTCGCCCTCGGCTGAGCGGCGACCAGATCGGCGAAGGATTCCTGCAGCGCCTCGCGCAGAACGTCGGGTCGCGACACCGCCGCGGCGTCGATGTTGAGGCCCATGTCGAGGCTGCCGACGTGAGAGAGCAGGGTCAGATTGAACGCCACACCGGCCAAAGGGCCGAAGGGGAAGTTGTGGAGGATCTCCGAACCGGCGACGTAGACCGGCATCGGTGTTCCCTTGACGTTGGACGTCGCGAAGTCGACCGTCTGGGATTGCATCCGAGCAACGCGGGTGAGCACGGCGGTCGGTAGCGACGAGGCGAGTGAGGCAATGGTCGACAGAGTGCCCACTGCGGTGTCGGACGCGGCCGCCGCCGAGCGAGCGGCCACGTCGTGGAATCGGTCGGACGCCGACATGGCGCCGGTCGGTACGAGGAAGCGAGCCAGCGAGAACGAATTGGCGGCATCGGGACGATCGTCCCGCGAGCGGGTGCTGATCGCCATCGAGGCGCGTAGCTCGTCGATGGGTGAGCCGCATTCCCGGTGGTAACGACCGGCGGCGTCGCTGGCGGCCGACAGCAGTGCGGTGTTGAGCGTGCCTCCGAGGCGACGGGCGGCATCGCGAACCTCGACGAACGGCACGCGCAGAACTTCGGCTCGTCGGCGCGTGGAACGTTCGAGCCACAAGGGAGACCGCGCCGACTCGACGTCGGCGAGTTGTCCGAAGGCGGCGCGCAGTGATTCGAGAGTCGACGCGCCCTGCGACGGGATACTGGCCGGATCGGCGACCAGATCGCGGATCTGCTTCACGAGAGCGAGCGGCATCCGAAGCGATCCCGACAGGACATCACGCCACATGTCGTTGTGCATGAGGGAGCGATCGAGTTCGTCCTGGGCCGGATCACGGGTGAGGGGAGCCGGTTCGGGAGCGTCGCGCTCGAAGTCGAAGAATTGGAGTGACAGTTGAACGGTGCCTTCGCCGTCGGCGATGGTGTGATGCAACTTCTCGACGAGGGCGGCCCGCCCTCCTTCCAGTCCCTCGATCACCAGGAATTGCCAGAGGGGACGAGTCCGATCGAAGGGATCGGCGACGAGGAGCGTCACGAGGTCGAGGAGTTGCCGCATGGTGCCCGGTGCCGGAACGGCGAGGCGTCGCACGTGATGGTCGATGTCGAACTCGGCGTCGTCGACCCACATCGGAGGCGACAGGTTCGCTGGTGCCGACTGGACTCGTTGACGCAGGCGAGGGATGGCCACCGTGGCGCGTTCCATGCGTCGTCGTAGACGATCGAAGTCGGGTGGACGATCGAGGATCGACACGTTGGCGAACGTCGACGAGAGGTACGGGTCCTTCTCGAGTCGCCACATCAGACCTTCGGCGTCGGACATGCGCCGATCGAAGGTGATGTCCTGAGCCACGGGCCCAGGTTACGAGACCCGGCTGATGAGGCCCACTACGGTCGAGGTGATGGTGGCGAGGTTCTCGGTGCGACCGGCGTTCGTGACGGCCATCGTCCTCTCGTCTTTGGCCTCCTCCCTCACGGCCTGCTCGTCGTCGACGCCGTGGTCCCGCGGAGTTCCCGTCGCCCAGCGTTCGACCATCGACCCTTTCACGGGTTCGGATCGCTGGGAGGTGGTGGTGTGTCGAATTCCCGACGACGTGACGGATCCGACCTACGCCACCGACGCCGAACGGCTCGTTCTCGGTGTCGACGCGATCATCGACCGACTGGCGGGAGTCACCGACTACTTCGCGCGATGGTCCCACCAGCGTTTACGGATCGAATGGGTCGCGGGCGCCGACGTCGCGATCGGCTCCGATGAGGATTCCTACGACTGTGTCGATCGAGCGCTCGACGTC